>DATGFY010000288.1:0-7211 GCA_035308785.1 Bacteroidota bacterium
GGCATGGATCGTGCCGACCCTCAACGGAGATTGACCGCTTCCGACCTTTGGTATCAACCGTTTCTTGCGACTTCGGAATCGATGACGGCGGCTTCACCGCAACGCGAACGATGATATCTTCGCCGTTCGAAATGCCGCCCAGGATTCCGCCTGCATTATTTGTCTTCGTACGGATTTTGCCCGTTTTCTTTTCCTTGAAAAAAGCGTCGTTGTGTTCGCTGCCTCTCATTTTCGTAGCAGCGAAACCTGAACCTATTTCGAATCCCTTCAGTGCGGGAATCGACATCAGTGCTTTTGCGAGGTCAGCTTCTAATTTATCGAATACCGGCTCGCCGAGCCCGGCCGGACAGCCTTTGATAACAGCTTCTACAACTCCACCAAGCGAATCTCCCTCGTTTTTCACCTTAAGGATCTTCTTTCGCATTTTCTCAGCGGCAATCGGGTCTGCGCAGCGAACAGGATTTTGTTCGATTACATTGTAATCTGTCGTAACTGCTTTGATATTGCCGACTTCTTTGGTATAACCGATAATTCGTATCCCATGTGAGGCAAGAATCTGTTTGGCCACGGCTCCGGCGGCTACACGGCCGGCGGTTTCGCGTCCGGAAGATCGCCCGCCGCCCCGGTAATCTTGGATCCCATATTTCGAGAGATAGGTGAATGCGGCGTGACCGGGACGGAACAAGTCCTTAATCGCATCGTACGATTTCGAATTCTGGTCTTGATTCCAGATGAGGAGGCAGATCGGCGTGCCCAACGTTTTCCCTTCAAATACCCCACTGAGAATATGTACCTGATCGGTCTCATTACGCGGGGTGGTAACGGTACTCTGGCCGGGGCGGCGGCGATTAAGCTCTTTTTGGATGTCGCTCTCGGTTATCGGTAAGTTCGGCTTGACGCCATCGAGAAGGACGCCAACGGCTTTGCCGTGGCTTTCACCAAAGGTGGTGATTTTGAACATCGTACCGAGTGAATTTCCAGCCATGATTATTCCTTTGTTTCGAGTTTACTGAATTCTTCCCAGAATCCCGGGAACGACTTTGTCACACACATAGGGTTCGCAATCCGCACATCTGGTACACGCAAACCGGCAAGAGCAAAACTCATTGCCATACGGTGATCGTTATACGTTTCGATAACTGCGCCGTGGAGCGGCCGCGGATGGATCGTAATACTGTCATCGGTAAGATCGACTCCGGCGCCGAGTTTTTTTAGTTCCACTGCAAGCGCCTCCAACCGATTGGTTTCTTTGTATCGCAAATGAGCGACGTTCGAAATCACCGAGGGTCCCTCGGCAAATGCGGCAAGCACTGCAAGCGTGGGAACGCAATCCGGTAGTTCGTTCATATCGATTTCAATGCCAAATAATCCGGCGCTGTGGAGTTCAACCGAGTTATCAGAGTGTCCAACGACGCTTCCCATTTGCTTGAGGATGTCAAGAAAGCGGATATCGCCTTGAAGCGAATCGATCGTGAGATTGGCGATCTCGACTTTTCCACCGGCAATCGCTGCAGCGGCGAGAAAGTAGGTTGCCGATGAGGCATCGGATTCGATTGTCATTTCATGGCCAACGTATCGATCGCTGTTGGAGACGATGTAGGTCGATGGGGCAATAAAGTCGATGACCGCGCCAAATTCGCGCATCACATGCAGCGTCATATCGACGTACGGCAGCGAGCTGATGTGACCGCTTGGATGCACGGTCGCCGCATGCTTTGCATAGGGAGCAATAAGAAGTATCGAGGACAGAAATTGACTACTCGAAGAGGCGTTCAGTTCGATGATTCCGCCGTTGAATGCACCCCCATGGATTGTCACAGGCGGGCAGCCATTGACCGATGTAGAACGGATGCCGGCCATTCGCAGGCCATCGAGGAGGTCCTGAATCGGTCGGGTGCGCATGCGTTCGTCGCCGTTAATTCGTGTTTCACCGTGCGCCAAGCTAACGAGACTCGTCAAAAATCGCATTGATGTACCCGCATTGCCAATATTGAGCTCTTTTGCGGAGGGGCTGATAATTCCGTTCGTTCCGCTTATCTCGAGATAATGTTTCCGTTCGGAAATCTTGATTCCTAAATCGCGCAGTGCGGCGATGAGCAAGCAGCTATCGTCACTTTTCGAATAATTGTGGATTTTCGAATCGCCATCGGCAAGCGCGGCAGCAATCAACGCCCTATTCGTATAGCTTTTCGAAGGCGGGAGGTGGATGCGGGCGTTCACGCTCCGGACCGGAGTAATCTTTCGTAGTTCTGCCGATGGCATTACATCGCTTCGCAAAAAAGTTTGGATTGAAACTTTGCTTGGCGTTCGAACAGCTCCATTCCAGGAATCACAATGCACCCGATTTCGCGGGCGCGTGCAACGAGCGGCGTCTCTTGACCCCCATAAACTGCATCGATGACCGCCATCTTTTTTTTCAAAAAAAGCGGCGGGAGAATCTCAGGATCATTTTCCGGATTCATTCCGATTGACGTTCCATTCATGAGAATGTCGCAGGGAAGCGCCGCCAGTTCTTCGAAGGAAGCCGCGCGGCAATCAAACCTCTCAGCAAGCTCTTCTGTTTTTTCACGGTTTCGGCCAACGATTGTGGTATTCGAACCCAGTATCCGCGCGGCGCACGCCATTGCTGCTGCGGTCCCACCTGTGCCGAGGACGATCGTATTTTTTTGCCGCGGCCCAAGCGGTTTCAAGAGGGCCTGTACGGCCGGCATATCGGTATTAAACCCTATGCGCTTGCCCCGTTTTACGACGACTGTATTCACCGCCCCGAGAGGGCCTGTGCTCTCGTCCAGATTATCTAGAAAAGGGATAATCGTCTCCTTGAACGGCATGGTGACGCTCAAACCTGTGAATGCGGTTCGAAATGAATCCATAAACCGCGAAATATCATCGGCGAGAAAATTGAGATAGACTGCGTTCATCTTGCGACGTTGAAAAACACGATTGTGATAAAAAACTCCTTTGCTTCGGGATACCGGATTCCCGAGCAGTCCAAAAAGTCTGGTTCTTGAATTTAATGTATGAACGGAGTATGTCTTAATCAACTCAGCGAGAGAAAGTTGTCCGGGAGCCGTAGCGCAATCCTCCTTGAGCGGTGCGTATGTCAGAAAGCCGCCGTATCGATGGGTCAGGATTCGGCTAATCTGTCCCCGGTCTCCCATGCAAAGGCCGATGATGCGGCGTTTTTCCGTCCGGGCCCGCCTGAGGAGATCGAAAATAATGCGATTGTCGGAGATGTCGCTCGCCATCGTCGCAATTTTGGTAGCATAGGTGCCTGTTCTCACCAGCGATTCGTAGGTTTTGCCTAAACCCTTGGGCGTTTCCCGAAAATTGTGATACGACGCAATCATCTTCGTCTGTCGATTCACCGAAGAGAGGCGGTTGATAAACTTTCTTCCCCAAGCCAACTCGACATCGATGTACTCTGCGCCGAGGCGCATTGCTCTGGAGAGGATATCAAATTGTTCTGCCTCTGATCCAGAAAAACGTCCACCTTCTGCCGCAATGCGATTCGTGACTATCACGCTTGGACGCGGCCGCCGCAATAGTTCGGGAAGGTAGAGATCGTTAATCGCATCAATGCGTATTTCGACAAGGTCTGCTGAGGATGGCGCTCGCATTAATTGTTGGCGGGCATCCGCATTGGTTTCGGCGGACACGGTGAGGCACAGTTTCATCTTTTATCTCGTCGCACCTTTCTTAAATGCCTTTAGGGCAGCCTTAGGTTTCAGCGGATATCCGACAATCGAAGTTCCGATCGTCTTTAACAGCGTAAAGTAAACGATTCCCTTGTTCGCTTTCTTGTCGTGGATCGTTTCATCGAATATCCGATTCAGAGGCATTCGGGCCGGGATTTCAGAGGGAAGTCCATAGCTCTTCACCACCTGCCGTAGGCGAATCAAATCATGTTGAGAGAGAAGAGCTAATGCAACAGCAATTTGGCCCTCGGCAATCATGCCAATTGCAACGGCTTCACCGTGCGCGGTGCGATAGTGCGATAGCGTTTCCACTGCATGACCAATGGTATGGCCGTAATTAAGGACTCTGCGTAAGTCCGATTCTCGTTCATCTTTGACGACGATTTCTTTCTTAAGTTCACAGCACCTGCGAATGATCGGCAGGAGGGTTGTTCGGTCACGGAGGAGAATCTTACGGACATTGCGCTCGAGCGATGTAAATAACCGTTTATCGAGAATGGCCGCGTACTTAATCACTTCCGCCATCCCGTTGCGGAATTCCCGCTCCGGCAAAGTGGTGAGAAATTTTGGCAAGATATAAACCTGCTCTGGTTGGTAAAAGGAGCCGAGAAGATTCTTCCCCGAAGTGTGGTTGATTGCTATTTTGCCGCCAATACTGCTATCGACCTGTGCAAGGAGGGTCGTGGGTACCTGAACATAGGAAACGCCGCGGTGATATGTCGCGGCAACAAATCCGGCCAGATCGCCTACAACTCCACCGCCTAACGCAACTATGACACATGATCGTTCGGCATTCAAGGCGAAGAGGCGGTCTTCTACATTGTCACGAACTTTTCGAGATTTGCTGGCTTCGCCAACCGGTACGCGAATTATGGAAACGTATTCGCCAGACGATTTTATGAATTTTACAAAGGCCGGGGCGTAAAGACGCCCTACGCTGTCATCAGTAATGATGAATAACTGCCTACCGGAATACTTTTGACAAAGATCCGCTGCGACTGATTTCAGATCGCGCGAGAAAACGATATCGTACGATCGGTCTCGAGAGTCTTTAATCGGAACGCGAAGATTTGCCATGGTGAGTTCTAATGAGTACCGCTATCGAGTGCACTGCGCATTGCTGCGACAAATTCAACGGCTTTGCGGAACGCTTTGTCTCCCTTGGAATCTTTCAATATGTTGACGAGTGCGCTTCCGATTACAACGCCATCGCAATGCTTGGCAATGAGCGCGGCATCATCCGGAGTAGAGATGCCAAAACCAACGAGCAGGGGGTTCTTCGTCACGTTTTTCCGAGCGCGCCGGAGGAATTCGGTTACTTGAGGGCCTAAGCCCTTTCTCTCCCCGGTAACGCCCGTAATGGAAACACAATAGAGAAAGCCGGTGGAAACTTCATCGAGTCGTCTCATCCTATCGTCTGCTGTCGTAGGGGCTGCCAAATAAATCGATGAGATGTTTCGTTTCTGCGCCATCGAACGATAGTTGTCGCTTTCTTCTAGCGAGAGATCGGGAATAATTGTCCCATCGATCCCATTCGTGACGCACGCATCGAGAAATTTCTCCAATCCGAAGCGATAGATAGGATTCGAGTAGCCCATGAGTATAAGCGGTATATCGCAACTTCGGCGAATTTCTGAAGCCATTTTCAAGGTCTTGTCAAGCGTAACACCGTTTCTCAAAGCGGCTTCGGAGCTAGCTTGGATCGTAGGCCCATCGGCAATGGGGTCGGAGAAGGGAATGCCCAGTTCGATGAGGTCGGCGCCGTGTTTCGACATTTCGATGATTAACGGCACGGTATCTTCAAAGTGCGGAAATCCGGCTGTTACATACAGGGAAAGCGCTTTCCGATTCCCCTTCTTTAGGGCGAGAAGTCTTTGTTCAAGCCGGTTCATTTGGCACCCGTTATTGCGGGCAAATCCTTCTCACCTCGTCCGGAAAGATTCAGGAGAACGATTTGATCAGCCGTTGTTGCGGGCAAAAGCTTTTCGAGGTGCGCCAGAGCATGAGAGGATTCGAGGGCGGGGAGGATGCCTTCGAGACGCATGAGACGGTGCGCCGCAGCGAGTGCTTCATCATCTGTGACCGAAACGTACTGAACTCGTTCTGCATCTTTGAAATAACTGTGCTCCGGACCTACGCCGGGGTAATCAAGCCCGGCGGAGATTGAATGCGCCGGTTGAATTTGTCCATCTGCATCCTGGAGGACATAAGAAAATGAACCATGAAGCACGCCGGGTGAACCCCCGGTCAGCGTTGCGGCGTGGTGCCCGGTTTGAACGCCTAAGCCTGCCGCTTCGACGCCAATCATTGCAATATTATCTTGCAGGAACTCAAAAAATAATCCAATGGAATTGCTTCCTCCGCCGACGCATGCCACCAGATAATCGGGCAGGCGCTTTTCGTAATCCATAATTTGGTGTTTCGCCTCTTTTCCAATCACGGATTGAAAGTCGCGCACGATCATCGGGTAGGGGTGAGGACCTACGACGGAGCCAATGACATAAAACGTATCGCGCACGTTGGTAACCCAGTCCCGGAGTGCCTCGTTAGTGGCGTCCTTCAGCGTCTTGGTGCCCGATTCGACCGGACGAACCTCTGCGCCGAGCAATCTCATTCGCGTTACGTTGATCTCCTGCCGCTTCATGTCCTCAGTTCCCATATACACAGCGCATGTCAGGCCCATCATTGCCGCAACGGTTGCGGTGGCAACTCCATGCTGCCCTGCGCCGGTCTCGGCGATAATTCTTTTCTTACCCAACCGTTTCGCAAGCAGAATCTGTCCAACGGTATTATTGATTTTGTGAGCGCCGGTGTGGCAAAGATCTTCGCGCTTCAAATAGATTCGAGCTTTGCCATAATGGCGGGTCAGCTGTTTCGCAAAATACAGCGGAGTGGGTCTGCCGACGTAGGAGTGAAGCAGATCATCGAGTTCTTTGTGGAACGAACTATCTTGGCGAACGCTATCATAGGCGTTCTCCAATTCGGTAAGTGCTGCAATGAGCGTTTCAGGGACGAACTTCCCGCCGAATTGTCCAAAATGTCCCTGAGAATCGGGTAGATTGTATGGATTCGGAATCATCGTGAGTTTGGAGAAAAAGTGCGCCCCATAATCGGCGCGAGTTCATGAAGTTTCTCGAGCAGCGCCTGCAGCCGCTTCGGTTTGAGCGATTGGTACCCATCCGATAAGGCGTTTGCGGGGTCTTGATGTACTTCCACGATCAATCCATCCGCGCCGGCGGCAATCGCGGCAAGTCCCATTGGCGCGACGGCATCCCACACGCCTACACCGTGGCTCGGATCGACGAGAATCGGCAGGTGCGATAGTTTCTTGATGATCGGTATCGCGTTGAGATCGAGAGTGTTTCGCGTTGCAGGTTCAAACGTTCGTATGCCGCGTTCGCAGAGAATCACATTATAGTTACCGCCCGATAAAATATATTCCGCTGCCATAAGCAGTTCTTCAATTGTGGCTGAAAGACCGCGTTTCAGCAAAACAGGCTTCTGCAAAGATCC
>DATGFY010000289.1:0-5728 GCA_035308785.1 Bacteroidota bacterium
TTTCCGCCGTTTGGCGGCAGCCAGTAGTAGAAGCCCTGAGGAACGCCAACGCTGGTGTTCCAATCCTGGCCGGCCCAATTTCCGCCGCGTCCGTAGAACACGAAGTCACCGGCCCACACCGTACCCGTGGCATTTTTGCCTGCGACGAATTTCACGATTGTGGTCCATGAGTCCTTCGGCAGAATCGTCTGACCAACCGCATTCGTATCGGCCAACCAGCCGCTGCTTGTGGCTGAGGTTTGATCGATCGGCAGCTTTGTTTCGCCGATAAACGCACCTGAGCTATCCCAAAATGAATACGATACCCACCATTTTGCATCGTCCGTTGCGGGGTTCATGTTTACGCCCTGGGTTTTGACGTATGCGCCGAGGAGGATATCCACGTTCTTGAGATGCTGGGGAGCCCAGATATCGCACATGTTCGTGGAAATCCACGCTGCGGAATCAGAAGTTGTTGAAGGCTTGCTGATCTTCAAGCTATGGCCGAGCGAACGGAATTGATCCGTTGCCCATGTCACGCTCGCTCCTGAAGGCGTATTGCCAACGGTCCAATATGCCGGCGTTCCGCCTTCGAACCCGCCGATCGTATTGGTCGTAACCTGGGCCTGAAGGAAGAACATCGGCGCGCAGGCTACGAGGAGAGCAAGCACTAATACCAAATGTTTCATGTTAAATCTCCTTTTATGAAAAATACTGTGAATTAAATTGAAGAGATGAATATACAACAACACTATTATTGAATTAAGAATACTGTGACAAAGATAATTTTGCGGGACTGTTACAACGAAATTCCTTCGGTTTGAGCTGCAATCGCCGAATCCACGGGCTCGCTCACGCCGCCGGAGGATTCCCGAACCATCAATTCAACCGGAACTTGAACGGTCGTGATCGCTTCATCTTTCATTTTGATCATATCAACGAGCCGGCGGACCGCTTGTTTTCCCATTTCTTCTTTTAACACTTTTACTGTCGTGAGTCGGGGCTCCATATGCACGCTCATTTCGATATCATCGAAACCGACAACCGCCACGTCGGAGGGAATGAGCTTGCCGATCGATTTGAGGTAGCGGATGCATCCAATTGCCATTGCGTCGTTCACAGCAAGAATCGCCGTCGGCTTAACACGGTGAGCGAACAGCCGTTCGGTGGCATCGTAACCGTTGTGAACGCGCGTATCCTTTTCATCGGTAACGACGAACGCCGTTTCATACGCAATTCCGTTCTCAGCAAGCGCTTCCGTATAACCGAGGCACCGTTCGGCGATGCTGGGATGGCTAAGATCGCCGCCAATTAAGGCAATCTGGCGATGTCCCTGAGTTACCAAGTGTGAAACGGCTGCATGAACGCCTGCCTTGTTATCGATTAAAATAGAGGTGTACCGTTTCTTTGTTGAACTATAATCGACGAGGACCATGGGGAGGGACAACGAGTCAATATAGTCCAGCAGCGAATCCTGAACTTTTCCGGCGACAATAATTCCATCGACATTTCGTTCGAGCAAAAATCGCGGGATGGAAGAACTTTTCTTATTGAAGGATTTACCGACGGTGGTAAGGAGGACATAGTAGTCGTGATCACGCGCTTCGAATTCGGTGCCGAGAAAAATCTTGGTGTAAAAGGGTTCGACTTGAGTGAAGTGATCGTTGGAGACGATGAAACCGATGTTACCGCTGAGTTTGGAAGCGAGACCGCGAGCGCCGCGATGGGGATGGTAACCGAGATCGGAGATGACCTGAAGAACTTTGCGTCGGGTACGTTCGCTGACGTGCGGCTTGTCATTGAGGACAAGAGAAATTGTCGAAATCGAGAGTGAGGTTGCATTCGCGACATCTTCAATCGTTGGCTGCTTTTTCATTTACAAGCAATTTCGAAACGCTTTAAATTATCAAGTAGTATAAATCACCTAATTGGACAAAATTAGAAGCATTTTCTGCGTGGATGACCGAGGTTCGCACTGCGAATCGAAGCCTTTCGAAATATAGGTAGTTATACCGTTGGATGCAAGTGAATTTATCGTGAAGACAGGAAATGTCATTCCGCCATCAAACTGAGAATTCGTTAAATTGTGCCGGACGTGGAAAAAACACTCCAATTCGTCCCCTTTCAACTGATTTTTGTCCGGAGACACTTCTTAACGAACCCGCCAGGATGGCCGGGATCCAATCATTAAATCTTTCATTTTATCATTGCCATCTTTCGAATCCTTGTAAACACCACATATCCATCCGAATTCGATACGGCGTCGAGGCGATAGAAATAAACTCCGCTCGCAACCGTTGAACCATTCCACGAAACTTGTTTGTAACCAGCTGTTTGATTTCCATCGGCCAGCGTACCGACCAATTCGCCGAGGACGTTATATACGCGCAGACGAACGTAGGAATCCTTCGGCAACGCATAACGGAAGGTCGTTGTGGGATTGAACGGATTAGGATAATTCTGATCGAGCGCGTACGACTGGGGCACAACGACAAGACCGTTCGGTGAATCACCCGGAGGAGCCGGTGGTTTTTCGGAAGTCGGAACCACCCGAATTCTGTTCGCAGATTTCGAACTACTTCCGGACGAGAATAGCAGAGTCCCCGATTGAGTTGCCTTAACCCAATATCCAAATCCGGGATAGAGTGTGTCGGCGGAGATGTACCGGCCGGCGTATCCAAAAAACTGACTCGTCACAAGGGCCGGTGGATTCGATTGGATCATGGTTGTTGCAAGTGGCACGCCAAGCGCACCGACCATGTTCCACCCGGCAGAAAGAGCGGAAGAGTCAGATAAGCGAGGGAACCCGGCGATCGCCACTGTCTGCGTGTCAGGATATTTTATCCAGTATCCATTTCCCACCGCAAGAGTATCAGCAGGCGTATAACCTGATCCTGCCGAGTACGCGAACATCTGAGAAACGGCATCCGGGAAAATGGTTGCGGCATGGGAATCCTCGGCAAATGCGGGAAGAGAAACCATGTTCCATCGATTTTGAAGATGGACAATAACAGAGTTTGATGCAGTAACGAACTTGGAATACGAAGAGTAGGCTCCGTTGCCCGCTTCGTTGGTGGCACGCGCTCGCCAATAGTATGTTGTATCGGGGTCCAGCGAGCCAACTTGAAGCGTGGTATCGGACAGGCTCAAATCTGCCGTTAAAATTGTGGTGAACAGCGAATCGAGCGCAAGCTGGCATCCGTATGTCAACGCTGATAAAGAACTCGACCATCGCAAATGAACGATCCAGGCCTGGTTACCGGCCCCATTCGCCGGCGAGAGCAGAATCGGCGGATTGGGAGGAATAGAATCCAGAGTGGTAAACGAGGACATTGCCGAATAAGCGCTCGTCCCGCCCCCGTTCGATGCACGGACACTCCAATAGTATTTCGTTGAAAATGCCAACGGAACGGCAAGATACGAGGTGTCTCCGGTAATCGAATCAGATTCCACAATCGATGTGAAGAGCGAATCAGACGCGACCTGAAGACGATATGCTCCTGCATTATAGTCCTTCAACCAACCGATTCGGGGGCGCAGGTGAATCCCCGCTGCCGTATTTAATGGATATGCAGGCAATGGAACTCCCGGTGCTTGCGTGAAAAACTTCAACACAATTCCGTTTGCGTAATCGCACAGATACAACTCGCGATATTGATCGATGCCAAAGGCAGAGAGCTGTGTGCCTGTTTCCAGCAATACGCTGTCCGTCGCGAATCCGGGATTCCGGCTGTCCATCGTCCACACCCTGCCCGCGCAGTAATCTCCAAAGATATACTTTCCATATAACCCGGGGATAGCGCTTCCTCTATATACATAGCCGCCAATAATGGCGCACTGACCGTTTACATGAGGATATTCTACCAGTGGCGGCGTCAATCCCGTTGAATCGCACGTGGCGTAGTTGTAGCAGTGGAATCCCTCCATGATATGCCATCCGTAATTGCGACCAATGAGCACGGTATCGACTTCTTCGTATAAGTCCTGGCCGACATCGCCAACCCAGAGCGCGTTTGTAACCGGATCGAAACTGTAACGCCATGGATTGCGGAATCCGTACGCAAAAATCTCTTTTTTTATAGTGGATGAGGTATCGTTAGCAAAGGGATTCCCGGGCGGTATGGAATACTGCAATCCTCCGGAAGGGGTATTTACATCGATCCGAAGCATTTTCCCAAGAAAGGAACTTGTATTCTGCCCGTTGCCATATGGGTCTCCCCCGCTGCCGCCATCGCCTAGGCCCAGATAGAGATAACCATCAGGACCGAACGCAAGCTGGCCGCCTTTGTGATTCGGGAATGGCTGGTTCACTCTCAATAACACTGTTTCGCTCGAACGCAGGCCGGAATCAGGATTGGTGGGACTCACCGAGAATCGCGATAGAATCGATGCGTATGGGTATCCCGTCACATGGTTCGTCACTGTATAATAGACGTAGAAATATCCGTTTGTTTTGTATTGGGGATGGAATACCAGTCCTAGCATACCAAGTTCACCACCGCTTACGACGCTATCGCTCTTATCCAGAAAGATATTGGTTGTAGTGGTGTTCGAATCGTTCGGGAATTCGTAAATCGTGCCCTGCTGAGTAACAACAAACATCCGGTTCGTCGAGTCAGGCGGCGTGCAAACGACAACGGGCCCGTTGAAGGTAAGATTCGGGAATGCATTGCGGGCGGAGAACTGCGCTGTTGTTACGGCGGCGGCGGCGAGGACAAGAACGAACAGAAAGAGACATCGGAAAACTGTGCGGGAGGATGCCATGACAACGAGCATTCGTTTTTGGAGAAGATTCATTGTAATCCTTGGCTGAGTTTCTGCGCCGAGCGGGTGAGTTAGCGCGTATTAGAATAGTAGCAAAATCCATGCATACATTCAAGAGAGATCAAAGTGCGAGGCACGCGCATGCAGGTCGTATAAAAATAAAAAACCCCTCCGGCCCTCCGGAGGGGTTTCCACCAATCCACCCTACCCACTCTCTTACGAGGGTAACGGCAGAGTTATAACGAATCTTGTTCCTTTACCCGGCTCGGATTCGAAGAAAATGTCGCCGTTATGATTGCGGACGATCTTGCGGCAGAGCGGCAGGCCGAATCCGTGGCCGTTCTCTTTGGTCGTCACCCGCTCAGCAAACAACTTCTCGCGGATTGAAGGATCGATTCCGGGACCGTCATCAGCAATATACAGCCGAGCAATGTTTCGGACGAAATCAAACTCTGTCTTGAACTCGATATTAGCTGTGTTTTTTGCATCGACTGCGTTGGTCACAATATTCAGAAGCACCTGATGAATCTGATCGGCATCGATAAGAATCTCCCCGATTTCCTGATCGAGTACACTGCGAATTTTTGCCTGTTTGAACCTCCCAAGCACAGATATGAACGCGACAAAATCGCTCACGAAAGCGTTAAAGTTCACCGGCTTCACCTCGGATTTGTTTCCGGTGCCTACCAGCAGACTCTCTGCGAACTTCGTGATTTTCCGGAGAGATTGGGTTAAAGTTTTCAGCGAATTTTCTGCGTCAGGATTGGAAACCTTCTTCAGGTGGCGCTGGAGGTCGTGGCATTGAAGCAGCACGACGGAAAGAATGTTGTTCAGTTCATGGCTTACTTCGCTGGCAATTTCGCCGCGAGTTGCCATCTTTTCCGAACGGATAATCTGTTCGTTTGCAGCGCTCAATTGATCGTACGCATTCTTCACACTCTCGTACAGACGGGCGTTTTGGATAGCCAACGCCGCCTGTCCGGCG
>DATGFY010000290.1:0-2150 GCA_035308785.1 Bacteroidota bacterium
GGTGCTCCTCGAGCGCAACATGAAACCCGAGATGCACCAATCCGTCGTCGAGATGGGCACCAATGTCTGCAAGAATATCGATGAGGCACGCACCGAAGTCACCAACTTACGAAGCGAACTCGCAAACCTCGCCAAGAAAAATGGCCTGCGCATCGCCGCCGCGGGTACGCATCCATTCTCGCATTGGAAAGACCAAAAGATTACCGAACATCCGCGCTACAAGGTCATCGTGGAAGATATGCAGCAAGTGGCGCGGGCAAACCTGATCTTCGGTCTTCACGTCCATGTCGGCGGGATGGAGAACCGCGAACTCGCGCTCAGCGTGATGAACACTGCGCGCTATTTTCTGCCGCATATTTTCGCACTCTCGACGAATTCCCCCTTCTGGCTCGGTGAAAACACCGGCTTCAAATCGTACCGGACGAAAATCTTCGAGCGTTTCCCGCGCACCGGCATCCCGGATTATTTCAACAGTATCGGAGAGTACGATAACTACGTCAACCTGCTGGTGAAGACAAATTGCATCGATGATGCGAAAAAGATCTGGTGGGATATGCGAATTCATCCGGTGTTCGAAACGCTCGAGTTCCGCGTCTGCGATATCCCTATGCGCGTCGATGAAACGATCGCCCTGGCCGCGCTGATGCAGGCCGTCGTCGCAAAACTTTATAAGCTGATCAAGCTGAACCTCGGCTTCCGCCTCTACCGCCGCATCCTGATGAATGAAAACAAGTGGCGCGCCGCCCGCTACGGCGTTGACGGCAAGATGATCGATTTCGGAAAACAGGAAGAGGTCGAAGCACGCTCGCTCATCCATGAACTCCTCGAATTCGTCGATGATGTGACCGATGAACTTGGCAGCCGCAAAGAGATTGAGTATATTAACACCATTCTCGAAAACGGCACCGGCGCCGACCGCCAGCTTGCAGTATTTCATAAAACCAACGACCTGAAGAAAGTCGTCGATTATATCATCGAAGAAACCCATGTGGGGTTGGGATAAAGATTCTCGTCTCCCCTCTCTCTTGAGAGAGGGGCCGGGGGTGAGTTGCTTTTGGCAGCACAGTAACAAACAAAGGTTAGAGTGAGACAAAACTTCATCGCACCGTACGAACTCACCCCATTCCACGCTTCTCCGAAGCGCGGAATTGCCCCTCTCTCAAGAAAGAGGGGTGTAGACATTTTGCTCAGCATTCGAGGAAAATTGGGGAATTGAATTAAGATCGATCGGATGTCCCTATTCCTCTGAAAAATAAATACGCTGCTCTCTCACAACTTGCGAAACAGCTATGCAGAGAACTGAGGGCGAGAGAAACTCCGGCCGAGAAGAAATACTGGACCATCGTTCGCAACCGGACATTCGAAAATAAAAAGATCAATCGGCAGTTTCCTATATTCTTTGATTATAACGGCAAGCAAAAGTTTTACATTGCAGATTTCCATTGTTTCGAGTACAAAATCATCGTTGAGCTTGACGGCACGATCCACGACTACCAGAAAGACCGAGACGAGTTACGCGATTATATCATTAGTGCGCTTGGATACAGAGTCATTCGGGTGAGAAATGAAGAGATTGAAAATAATGTTGAAAGAACATTATCAACGATCAAGAGTATTCTAAAGGATCGAGAAAAGACAACATGCTCCCCTCTCTCTTGAGAGAGTGGTTGGGGGTGAGTTGCTTTCTCTTTCGGAATCAAAAAATGCTATCTCCATAACCATCGTTAGCTATACAGTAAAATGTCCATTGATGTCCGCTCAATAAAAATCGATCCGGTGCTTGTCCCCGGCGCATATAACGCAATCAACGTGTGCCTGCGTTTGCGGAAAGAAGAACGCATCACCGTCATCGCCGATGTTGAGTCGCTCGAAATCGCCGCCTCCCTCATTCAGCAGATCGAAAAAGTTGGCTCAGAATACACGCTCTTCGTACTGGAAGACTACACTGTCCGGCCGGTGCATAATATGCCGAAGCCGATTCTCCAGGATCTCGCCAAATCGCAGGTGAGCATCTTTGCCTGCGTGGCGCAAACCGGCGAGCTCCAATCGCGTATCGAGATGACTGCCGTTGTCAACCAGCGGCGAATCCGCCACGCACACATGGTCAATATTTCCCGACAGATCATGATGGAAGGCATGCGCGCGGATTT
>DATGFY010000291.1:0-5060 GCA_035308785.1 Bacteroidota bacterium
AAATACGATTGGCGCGAGATCGCCAGCCAATTCGAAGACCTATACCGTTCGTGTTTGGCCGCAAATCGTTGAAACCGCCACAGATGGCGCAAGACCGAAGTTCTCAATCCACTGTGCTGTTCGTCAGTCTCTACACCGTCATGGGCGGGGCTGAATGGTGTCTCTACCATCAAGTGAAGAACCTTGACCGCGAGCGGTACCGCGCTCTTGTGCTGGTTAATGGCCGCGGCGCATTGACGGAGCGGCTAGCAGGTTTGCCGGTGGAAGTTCTCACCGTTCCTTTCCCGGTCGTCATGCTGCGTTCGCTGCTTAGTCCTTCCATATTCTTGCGAATACTTGCGGCTTCGCTCTCCATTCGGCGGGAACTTCGCTCAAAGACGATCGACGTCATACAATGTTCTGATGTTCTCTCTCTGATCTTGTTGCTGCCGACGCTCATTACCCGCCGCATTCCGGTTGTCTATAGCGTTCTCTTTTTCTATGAGCCCGCGCGGACAAAAATGTTAAAGCGGTTTGGGCGCTATCTCTTCCGGATTGTTGCCGATTCTTCTGCCGTGCGGAATGAATTGCTGGACACCGCGCCAGGTCTAGCACAAAAGACCATTGTTATTCACCACGCCGTTGATGCGAACGAATTCCGACCAGCAAGTGAGAGCGAAAAACCTTCGCTCCGCAAAACATTTTCTCTTGACCCCACGAAGAAGATTGTCGGGTTTATCGGCAGGTACGATGTATGGAAAGGGCACCGCACTTTTCTTAGTGCGGCTGAAATTATTTGCGCTCAGCGCAGCGATGTGCAATTCGTCATGGCAGGCGGGGCATTGACCGGCGGCGTAATTCCTGAAGTCGCCCGATACCGCGAGGAGATTATGGCAAAGGCGAAACCATTTATTGAAAGGGGAGACCTGGTCGTTCTTGGCCATCGTGGCGATATTCCCGATCTCATCCGCACGCTTGATGTTCTTGTGTGTCCGTCCGATCGAGAGCCGTTCGGTCTGATCATTCTTGAAGCGTATGCCGCGGGAATACCGATTGTTGCCAGCGAAACGGTCGGTGCGTTGGAATTATTGAAGGATGCACAGTACATTTTCTCCGCAGCTCTCGCTGACGCTAAGTCGTTTGCAGATAAAATCTTGGAGGCGTTAGCTAATGAAGAAATTCTCGCGAATACGCCCGAACGAGAGGAATTCCTCCGAATGCATACATGGCAAAACTACACGCGCAAATTTGAACGGATTTACGGGGAAATTGCCTCCATTAGAAAAATCTAATACTTTTTTTAGAAAAGATTAATCGAAAAAGATGGAATTTGCATCCCCCAATGTGTAGGTTATATACAGCAGCATGCTGCTGCTCATAATCCCTCTATGAGCAAAAGGCGGACGCCACCATGTGGCTGTCCGCTTTTTTTTGTCCAAAATACTTTTTCTGGGAGGGAGTTCTACTCCCGGCCCCTAAATAAATTTCATTGCCGGGAGTAGAACTCCCTCTTAGTGCAAATCCTCTAACTTACCCTCTTTACAACCAATAGCGTTTCGTCATCGAATTGTGGATAGGTGCCGGTGAACTCTTTCACGGCGACAAGGATTTCATCGAGGATTTCGAGGGAGGATCGGTGGAGATGCTTATTGAAGACGTCCGCCAGCCGTTTTTCGCCGAACTGTTCCCGCTGCGAGTTCAGCGCTTCGGTGATGCCGTCGGAATTGACGATGAGCGTAGAGCCGATTGTCATTGTGCGCACGTCTTCATCGTACGGGAAATCTTCGACGATGGAGACCACAAGTCCGCCCGTCTTGAGCCGCTCGATTTTTCCGTCGGGGGAAATGAGGAACGGGTGATCGTGTCCGGCATTGGTATAGCTGAGCGTATTATCTCGTGTATCGAGGATCGAAAAGAACAGCGTCATAAATTTATCCGACGTCGTGTTCTGGTAAAGCAATCGGTTTGCGCGGCGGATGAGCGTCTTCGGGGTCAGCTCGGGCATCGCCTGGCCGCGGAGCGTTGCCTGCAAATTTGCCATCAGCAGCGCGGCGGGCAGTCCCTTGCCGGAAATATCGCCGAGGCACAACGCGGTGCGCGTTTCGTCCATCGGGATAAAATCGAAATAATCTCCTCCTACATGCAGCGCCGAAATGCTTTTGCCGGCGATATCGTACCCCGGAATTTTCGGGGCGGATTTCGGAAGCAGGCTGAGTTGCACTTCCTTGGCGGCAAGAATATCTTTCTCCAGCGCGATCTTTTGCCGCTCCTGCTCGTACAGGCGCGCATTTTCGATGGCGATAGAACTGTGAATCGACAGCGCGTTGATGAAATCCTCATCATCGGCAGTGAACAATCCGTCGGCCTTGTTGAGAAGCTGGATGACGCCGATAATCTTGTTGGTATTATTCCGCATCGGCATGCAGAGGATCGTATGCGTGTGGTAGCCGGTTTTCTCGTCGAATTCCGGGTTGAAGCGGCTGTCGAGATAAGCGTCGGGAATATTCAATGTATCGCCCGTACCGGCCACATATCCTGCGATCCCTTTGCCGATCTGGAGCCGGATTTCCACCAATTCCGATCCCTTGAGCACCTTTGACCAGAGCTCGCGCTTCTCTTCATCGATAAGGTAAAGCGTCCCGCGGTCGCCGTTGACGATCCGCAAAGCGGTATCGAGAATGACGGTGGGAAGCTTATCGAGATCGAGCGTAGAGTTGACCGTCTTTGCCGCTTCGATGAGCTGGTGGAGTTTATCGACTTCCGTGACCGCGCGCTCTTCGCTTTGGACAATCTGTTGAACGAAATGGAAATTCAATGCGCGCAAGCGGATGCTCAGCAATTGCATGAGGCGGATGGTGAACGGCTGGCACTCGCGGACGAGATGATCGAAGTCGTCTTTCTTCAGTTCGTAGGTAATGCATTCATCGAGGGCGACAACGCTGGAGGAGCGCGGGCGGCCGTCGATCAGTTCCAATTCTCCAAAACAATCGCCGTGATGAAGAAGCGCAAGGAGCGTTTCTTCGCTGTAGCCGAACTTTGCCCTCTTCACGACCTTTACGCGTCCTGCAACGAGAAAATACAGCGTCCCGCCGACTCCTTCGTCTTTCAAAATTACGTCGTCGGGTTTATACCGTCGTTCGGCAAGCTTGGCGCGGATGAGCGCGAAGTCTTTATCGTTGACATTTTCGAACAGGATGTTGTGCCGGAGGCGGTCGGTGATGAGCGACTTCGTAATCGCCGAGGCAGAGGGACCCGCCGCTGCGTCGTTGCCAATTTCCTGTGTTATTGGGTTATTATGGTCTTTCATGAATATCTTGTCATTGCGAGCGACAGCGAAGCAATCTCCTTCGTCAGGACAATTTCAATCATACCAGATCGTCTGCCAAATTTTTCCATTTGGGGTTGATAGTTTCGACAAGGTTCAATTTCTTCTGACGGGATCCACCCTTCAATTGCTTTTCGCGTCGAATTGCATCTGCGGGATTCGGAAACGACTCGAAGTACACGAGCTTATCGAGATTGTATTTCTTCGTAAAACTATCCGCGCGTTTTTCCACGTGCTCATACATCCGTCGTTGGAGATTATTCGTTACCCCAACGTAGAGTACGGTATTGTATGTGTTCGTCAGGATGTAAACGAAGTAGGTCTTCTCCATGTCAATCAAAACCCACAAAAATTCCGGTCATTGCGAGCGTCAGCGAAGCAATCTCCTTCGTTAAGGTACTGACCCCTTAGGGCGCAAGATTTCCCCTTGAACGAGGAGATTGCTTCGTCAGTCGGCTGACTCCGTCAGCCGCCATCCTCGCAATGACAAACTTCAACATAACCATATTTTGCCCCAGATTCAAGGCCAAATTGCGGTCAAAAGTGGATAAAGCCCAAAGCGAAAATATCTCTGATTCAGTGCCTCCCGTCACTTCAAAAACGACCTTCCGGAATGTAGTTTCATCAAGGCAAAATAGCGAACTCGCGCGGGGTTTCGCGATTTCCTGTGTGAAGAGCATATTCATTAAGATATTCTAATAAGTTTCTATTTTTTGACCGAATCTGTTGACTTTCAGCCCGAATACCCTTAATTTGTATTCGCTATATTGTAGCGAAATATTGACGTGTGCGAGGCCCGTACGCGCTTGTGCGGGTCGGGCAGGGTGAAGAAGATTTTTGAAGATTGAAGCCGATTCCCGCGGCGCTTGTGAGGCGCCTTCGGCGGAGATCGTCGTCTGTAAGTTTCCCTCCGCACGTCGCGACAATGAATAATCAATGCGTTTTCCGAGTTCAAGATTTCGATGCATCGTTGATACACCAGTAAACACAAAATTCCACTAATCCAATATTCCACTGTCCATCGTTTGAGCATGAAGCCCACGCCTCATCATCGTAGTATTCTGCCCGGACACTTCCTCCACCACTTTCTCTTCCCGCATCTAATGGGGATAGGAGCGACTATGACTTCCACTGTTACCGCGAACCGCAAAACCTTTAACGGTACTTTCCTTAAAATTTTCTTGCTGCTCGTGCTGATTGCAGTCCTCGGGGATTCTGCGAGTGCTGCTATCTGGTACCGAGCGAAAGCAACCGGAAATTGGAACTCGACTGCGACATGGGATTCTTCAGCAAACAATGGTACGTCATGGATTACAACCGTCCATACCACCACACCTGGGAATGCCTCGTCTGATGTAGTATTTATCGAGGGGGGCGTTACTGTGAGGATGCCTTCGGGATTGGGCACAATTTCTATTGCGCGATTGGATGTCGATAGCATGGGTAGCCAGGGCAGCAGCGCTGCTCAGCTGAGTTTTTCTGGGGCGACCGCGAATACAACCACCCTGGCAATCTCGGGCGATTTTGTGACATCTTCGGGTGGTACTACGGGCTCCGCAAATCCCGATACAATTTTTGTGAACGGTGCCACAATCACCGTCGGCGGCAATCTCACGATCGATGGTGTTAAGAGTGGAGGCAGTAGGTACGCATTTGACTTGCTCTTTGGGAGCAACGGTGGATCAGTTACTGTTACCGGAAATGTAACGGTGAATAATGCGGGCCAACCTGGAATAATCGATATGACGGGCGGTGG
>DATGFY010000292.1:0-4092 GCA_035308785.1 Bacteroidota bacterium
GGCGTACTCATCGAACCCATCGGAGAGATCCAATGGCAATGTGCGCGCGTAAATATCCGTAGCGAGTCGGAAATTGTCTTTGTACCACAACGCATCGCCGTAGAGCAGCATCAGGTTCATGTTCAAGCTCGAATCACGACGGCTTTTGTCCATCAGAGAAATAACGCTGTCGTATCGCTGAGCCTTGTACGAGGCGCGCACCAATCCCCCGAACGCCTCTGAGTTCCAGCTTGCCGCCAGCGATTGCGAAAATACCGGAATCGCTCCGGCGGCATCGTTCGCATCGAGCTTCCGCCAGCCCTGATCGTTCAGTTTCGCGATGAAGCGGGCGCATTCGACGGCGAAGATCGAAGGCCGGTTGAAGAAATATTCCACGTGGCTCCGCTCCGATTCCGGAACCTCGACCCGATCGAGATAGCCCTGCCATTCTGCAATCAATTCGTCGTACGACAGGCCATAGATCGCCTGCGGCCCAAAGCCGGCGTACAATCGCTTGAAGCGCAGCATCCCGTACCGATCGATAAGGAATTTGCAGAACGAACCCATAAGGACGTAACTTACCGTGGACGACTGTCCCATGAAACCCGACGGAGAGATGAGCCGGCCCGGATCGGGGAAGATGCCGAAGCGTTTTACTGCGGCAGCGTACTCATGAAGCGTACGGTTTCCGAACCCGTCATCGATTGCGACGGCGAGGCCTTCGACAATTCCCGTGTTGTAATGCGCCTTGATGATTGGAATGCCAAACTCGCCCGCAACGACATGGACGAGCTCGTGACGCAACGTCTGCTCCCACGCATCTTTATTGAGATGAATTTCTCTGCGCCACGGTTTTGCGATATTCGTATTGCCGGTGCCGATGAATTTCCGTTTCGTATCGGCGTCGGGGTAAATGTACGAATCGATTGTGTGATCGAACTCTGTATGAAGGGCACTCTCAACTTGAAGCAGACGGAACTCGTGTTCTGCGGCAGCCCACTTGATTTCTTCGGGCGAGAATTCTCCCGGCGCGTAATGGATGCGGAAATATTCGGTGTCGTACTCTTCGCTTAAAGCGGCATCGATAGCGTTGACAGAGGTTTCGAATCCCATGCGGACGCGGAACATCCATGCAATGGCTAAAACGAATATGCATCCGAACAACGCCAGGGCCAGCGCGGTGCGATGGGAGGATGGAGAACCGGATTTTCGTCGATCGATGAGGAGGGATGATAATAGCACAAACGCAGTCGAAAGCACCAGCGTCAGCAATCGGAAATACACAAGTTGCGAGCTGATCTCCAGAACTGTGTCGTACGAGAAACCAGGAAAAAATCCGTAGATGAAATTGTACGAATAAATTGCCGGCGTGCGCCACCCGAGGTACAACGGGTAGGCGAGGACGATGAAGTTGAAAAAAATGTATAACGATGCGGACTTGCGTGTGAATACGAAACAAAACGCCGCAAGGGTGCAGCTATAGATCAGTGTCACGCAAGGTATCAGTAAATAGAAGAGAACGCCTTCGCCGTACGAGCAATTCTTGACAAGGAAGATGTTCAGCGAGATGACGATGAACGGTAAGAAGACGAGCCATTTCATCCTTGCAATCGCTTTCCATAGCGCGGCAAAGAACGAATGTGTATCGGGAATTCCGGAACGTGACGTGAACGTTTTCCTTAATTCGGAAATCGTTGCAAACCCGGCGAACCAAGGGATTGCGAGTGCTATCGCCGTGGAAAATTCATAGCCCAAATAATTGAAGAGGGGGAGGCGGGAGAGGATTACCGCAAGGACAAGAAAAAGTAGATTAACGAGGAACATCGTAACCCAAGAATAACCAATAACCCCGCCACAAAGACGGCGGGCAAGCAAGCACCAATAACCAATCAATGCATAATCTCAAAATTAGAATATCCAAACAGGGGTTCCTGGAACTTGTGATTTGGTGATTGGGATTTTGTTGGTCCGCCGCAGGCGGATTGGTACTTGGTTCTTGGTGCTTAACGCTAGTACTCTTTCCCCGCCACTCTCCGAATGTCTGCGCCAAGATGGTGGAGCTTTTTTTCGAGATGCTCATATCCCCGGTCGAGGTGATACATGCGGAGGACTTCGGTAGTGCCTTCTGCGGCAAGTCCGGCGAGCACCAGAGATGCGGATGCGCGGAGGTCGGTGGACATCACCGTGGCTCCGGTCAACCGTTTCACGCCTTTGACGCGGGCGGCGTTGTTATGGATTTCGATGTTTGCGCCGAGGCGGATGAGTTCCGGTACGTGCTTGAACCTGTCGAAATAGACTGTATCGGTGACGGTGGAATCGCCGTGGGCAAGCGACATCAGGGCGATCCATTGCGCCTGCATATCGGTTGGGAAACCGGGATAAATCGCTGTTGACACACCGACAGGTTTTATTTTTTTGCTCGCCTTAATGGTGAGCTGCGACCCCTTGGAGGAAATCTTCGATCCGGATTCTGCCAATTTTTCTGTGAGCGCGGCGAGGTGCAAAGGATTGACATTGTTCAGCGTAACGGTTCCGCCGGTGAGTGCAGCGGCCACCAAAATCGTTCCCGCCTCGATGCGGTCGGGAATCATGATCGCGTCCGAAGGCTGGAGAGCGTTCACGCCTTCGATTTCGATCTTGGAACTCCCGATGCCTTCGATCCGTGCGCCCATGCTGACGAGGAAATGCGCGAGTGCGGTGATCTCCGGTTCGATCGCGGCGTTCTTGATGACGCTCGTTCCCTTCGCAAGCACGGCGGCCATCATGATGTTGCCCGTTGCACCCACGCTCGAAACCTCGAACGCGATCTTTGCTGCTCTCAGCCGCTTCGCTTTCGCGATGATGTACCCCTGATCGATTTCAATCTCTGCGCCGAGCTTGCGGATGCCTTCGATGTGCAAGTTTACCGGACGAGGACCCCACGCGCAACCGCCGGGGAGAGAGACTTTGGCGTAACCGTAACGCGCGACGAGCGGACCGAGAACGTAAATCGAAGCGCGCATGCGCTTAACGTGCTCGTACGGCGCCTCAAACTTGTTGACGCGGAAGGTATTCAAATGCAGTACGCTGTCCGATTTCTCGACGCTGACGCCGGTCGATTGGAGCAGCTTGCCCATGGTGGAGATATCGCGGAGATCTGGGATGTTGCCGAACCGGTAGTTGCCGCTGGCCAGCAAAGTGGCAGGCATGAGGGCGAGCGCGGCGTTCTTCGAGCCGCCGATGTTCACTTCGCCGTGGAGTTTTTTGCCTCCGTGAATTACAAATTTATCCATTCATAATTGAGAGATGAGAAAGAAATATACGCCAATAGGGAGGGAAAAACAATTTCATCCGGGACCAGCCGGGGGCGAACTTACCGGCTAGGCCTTGTCATTCTGAGCGAAGCGAAGAATCTCCCACGGTTATGCTTCTCGGAATGGTCGAGATTCTTCGCTGACGCTCAGAATGATACATAAATAAGGTAAAGTGATCCCCCGTATCCATTTAACTACACGCTCTTCAAAATCTCCAGCAAAAACTTCCAGAATTTCTCGACAGTATCGATGTAGATCTTTTCATCGGGAGAGTGGACGCCTTCGAGGGTGGGGCCAAAGGAGACCATGTCGATGCCGGGATATTTTTCGCCGATGATGCCGCATTCGAGGCCGGCATGAATGGCTTTCACTTCGACCTCTTTGCCGTAGAGTTTCTTGTAGGTCGATTGCGCGACTTTGAGGATCTTCGAGTTCATATCGGGCTTCCAACCCGGGTATGCATGCTCGTGCGAGACATCGGCATGACCCATCGTAAAGATGGAAGAGACCATTTGCGCTGATTCCGTAATCTCGGAGGCCACGGAGCTGCGCTGGCTTGTTTCCATCTCGATTTCTTTTTTATCGGTGCGGATAACGGCAACATTTGTTGACGTCTCTACGAGCCCATTGATATCGGGACTCATCTTGAGGACTCCGTGCGGGAGCGAAGAAATGGTGTACGAAATCTTTTTCTGGAGCGCTTTCTTAAGCACCTTTGCTTTTTTTGCACCCGGCTTCGATTCCAGCGAAATGCGGACGTCGGCATCCGTGGAAGCAAACTCCGCTCGCACCGTTGCATCGACTGCCTTTACGATTCCGT
>DATGFY010000293.1:0-2128 GCA_035308785.1 Bacteroidota bacterium
CGAAGGCAGCATCCGCCCTTCGGGCAACCGCATCCGCATTACCGGCCAATTGATCGATGCCGCCACCGACCGGCAAATCTGGGCCGATAGTTACGACCGCGAGATGAAAGACGTGTTCGATATTCAGGCAGAGGTAGCCAAAGGCATTGCCTCTGCGCTCCAGGCAAAGCTCTCCCCCACCGAAGAAGCGAGCATCGAAAAGAAGCCGACGGAAAATGTGGAGGCGTACGGTTTTTACACCAAAGGCCGTCAGGATTACTACCTCTATCATAAGCAGGATAACGATCAAGCGATAGAACTCTTCAAGAAGGCGTTGAATCTGGACCCAAATTATGCGCTCGCGTACGCGGGCCTCGGAGATTCCTACGGCCAGCGCGTTATTAAATTCGGATACTCCGAGGATTGGCTCGATTCCGCGATTGCGATGGGCGAAAAATCGATTGCGCTGGATCCCAATCTCGCCGAAGGATACAAAGCGTTAGGCCTTGGTTACGGGGGAAAAGGGCTGATCAACAAAGCGTTGGACGTGTATTACAAAGCTGTTGAAAAAAATCCCGGCTACACACCGGCGGTCGGCAACATCGCAATCGAAAACACGGCCCTCGGCAACTTTGCCGAGGCGTACCGGTGGGCGGTAAAAGACTCCAAGCTTTCTCAGGCGGAACCATTCGTGTTCGAAGAACGCGCGCAATTGTATATGATTCTTTGCGACGATGAAAAAGCCAAGCAATGGGCTTCGAAAGCGCTTGAACTGCAGCCGGACTTTATTTTTTCCGAGCTCGCCTACTGCAATATTTATCTCGAGGAAGGAGACTTTGCGCAAGCTCGGCAGCATGTGCGTAAAGCGCTCAGCATTCAGCCCGATGATCCCAGCGCCTTGAATCTTGCAGCTACTGTTGAGCTGTTCGCCGGAAATTATTCAGATGCTCTAAAGGAGTTTCAGCGCGCGCTGGAAAAGGGCGCCAAGGTGAGCGATTTTAATTTCCGCTCAAATTCCTCCGGATTGGGATTTTCTCTCATCAAGCTTGGAAAACGCGAAGAAGGGCTGAAGGTACTCACGGATTGCGCTGCCAGCCTCGAAGGGCTGATCAGGAACGGCGACGAACAATCGATTCCTCCTTATGAACTCGGAGGCATCGCGGCCGTGCACGGCAACAAACCTCTCGCGCTCGATTGGCTTGGCAAAGCAGAAACCGCCGGCTGGAGGCGGTACAGATTTATGCAACTCGATCCCATGATGGAGAGTCTCCGGAACGATCCCGCCTTCAAAAAGATCGTTGATGACATTAAATCGAAAGTTGAAGATCAGGCGAAACAAGTCAGCGCAATGGAGAACCAATGACCCACCAATCCGCCATGGAACCTGCGGACGGCGGGCTAGTCGGACGAACGGATTCCGTTGTCGTGGTCGAGTGTTTATCGCCACTTGTCATACTGAGCGCAGCGAAGTATCTCCGTCCTCATTCGATTAGAAGTAGGTGGGAGATGCTTCGCTACGCTCAGCATGACAAGCTGAGTGCGGTGCAATCGGCATTCCCCTCTAACAAGAAAAACCGTTTATGATCGGTCAGACAATATTACATTACACAATTCTGGAGAAGGTTGGCCAGGGGGGGATGGGCGTTGTCTATAAAGCCCAGGATACCAAGCTTGACCGTATTGTTGCGCTGAAGTTCCTCCCTCCCCACCTCGCCTCGTCGGAGGCGGATAAGGCACGCTTTGTGCATGAAGCGAAAGCTGCTGCCGCCCTTAACCATCCGAACGTTTGTTCCATCATCGATATTTCGGAATTCGACGGCCCCGCTCCGGCGGGCAAGCAAATGTTTATCGTGATGGAATTCGTCGATGGGCAGATGCTGCGCGATAAGATCGGCTCGGTCGGATTCAAGCAAGCAATCGATATCGGCATTCAAATTGCCGATGGGCTTGCTGCTGCGCATGAAAAAGGAATTGTCCACCGCGACATCAAGCCGGAAAACATCATGATCCGCAAAGACGGCATCGTGCAGATCATGGATTTCGGACTCGCGAAACTGAAGGCCAGCGGAAGCAAGATTACCCGTCTCACCAAAGAAGGCAGCACCATCGGCACCGCAGGGTATATGTCGCCGGAACAAGTGCAAGGCCA
>DATGFY010000294.1:0-3277 GCA_035308785.1 Bacteroidota bacterium
TTAGAAAAAACTCGCTACGGATTGGGGAGGTGTAGTCATTATCTGCACGAGAGCTGAAAGCTGCGCTTTCATTTCTTCTCGCGGAAGTTTCACTTTCTGCCCATGCCCCGGCAGAACCCACTCGAAAGAATGATCGAGCAAACGTGCCATCGAATCCGCCTGCATTCTCCAATCGTACCAGCAGACATCCCTGCCAGCATTGAGCCGTTGGTGATTCCTGCTCCACCACAGATGGTCGCCGGAAAAGAGAAAGCGATTCTTATACAAAAGTGTGCAATGGCCTTTGGTGTGACCGAACGTCGGAACGACGAGGAAATCCGGTTCAAGCTGAACGGGTTCATCTCCTTCGATGACGATCTCGGCATCCGGTTGGGCGGAAAGCTCGTAACGATGAATAATTCGTTCGGCATGAAAATGCTGCGCAAACTTCTCCGCATCAGCCACATCGTCCCGGTGCGTCAGGAATATGCGCCGGATGCCTCCGAGTTGTTCAAATTTCTTCACGAGAAAATGCACAAATTTTGGCGAATCGATCAGCCAGTTGCCGTCAGCTCCCCGGATGAAGTAGCTGTTACCGCCGAAAGAGTCCGGCGAATTGAATCCACAATAACTTACGTCACCTTCAATTGCGAGGGGAAAGTCGTCATAGACTTCCTTTATGCCGATTTTCTCAAGCGTGCCGATAGAACCGGTGGGGCAAGCGAGAAGTGCTCTCAATGCCGAGCGCCGTTCTTCGCCGGTCTTGGGCTGTGAATAGACAGAAGAAAAATTACCATCTTCGCGGAAGACATCGGGTGCAAGCTGCCTGCAGGCGTCGCAATCGATACAGGTGGAATCGACGAAGAACTCACCATCGACGTTGCCGGGTAGGCGTTTATTGTAGTTCGCCATGGTTAGATATGCACGGGGACAAAAAACAATCCCGCCCTGCGTTAGCAAGGCGGGATATGTGCAAGTAGTTATTGGTTAGGGTTTATTATGTTACGACTAAGAACATCCTGATGTTTCGCCGCAGTTCTGGCACTTGTAACAGCTTCCGCTTCGAACCATAATATTTCCGCACTGGTGGCAAGGGGGAGCGTCTGATTGCACCTCAAAAATTACCCGCTCTGCGTGTTCCGGGGCGTGAGATTTATCATGGACCGCCGTTGCGGGCTTGCCATTGGCGAGTGAAACTTCTAACGCTGCACTCGCTTCAATTGCGGTGACCTGCTCGTCCGGCGGAAGGAACTTCTTCCCGAGCCACCGGAAAATGTAATCGCAAATCGATTTCGCCATCGGGATATCACGGTTGTTCGTAAAGCCGCTCGGCTCAAACCGCATGTGGCTAAATTTTTCAACAAGCACCCGAAGGGGAACGCCGTATTGCAACGCCATCGAAACCGAGGTAGCAAACGAATCCATCAATCCGGAGATCGTCGAACCCTCTTTCGACATGGTAATGAAGATCTCGCCCGGGCTGCCGTCTTCGTACAGACCGGCGGTAATGTACCCCTCGTGGCCCGCAATGGAGAACTTATGGGTAACGGCCACGCGCTCATCGGGTAATCTGCGCCGGAAAGCGCGCTGTTTGACTGCTCCGGACACCTGATCGAGTGACGTGCTCAACGGTTGGGTCCGCTTGCAGCCATCACGATAGATCGCTATCGCTTTCAGGCCTAACCGCCACGCTTCCATATATGCATTAGAGATTTCATCTACCGTAGTTTCGGTCGGCATATTGACTGTCTTGGAAATCGCACCGGAGAGGAATGGCTGCGTGGCAGACATCATCTTGATATGACCCATATATTGTATCGAGCGCTTGCCCTTTGCCGGCTTGAATGCGCAATCGAAGACCGGGAGATGTTCTTCCTTCAGGTGCGGCGCGCCTTCGATAGTATCGTTTTTGTCGATATACGCAGTGATATGCTCGATCTGCTCATCGATATAGCCGAGTTTCTTAAGGGCGAGCTTTACGGTGTTGTTAATAATCTTAATCATTCCGCCTCCAACGAGGCGCTTGTATTTCACTAAAGCAATATCCGGTTCCACTCCCGTGGTATCGCAATCCATCATGAACCCGATTGTTCCGGTGGGGGCGAGGACCGTCGCTTGAGAATTCCGGAAACCGTACTCTTTGCCGAGGACGTAGGTATCGTCCCACACTTTGCGTGCGGCAGTGAGAAGATCGCTCGGAACAAGCCGGTCTTCAATTTGATCGGCTGCGAGGCCGTGTTTTTTCATAACGCGGAGCATCGGTTCGCGGTTCTTTTCAAATCCTTTGAACGGACCCATCTCACGCGAGATCAATGCCGATTGCTTGTACGCCTGACCGCACATAAGTGCAGTGATTGCTCCGGCATACGCTCTTCCTTCATCGTCATCGTAGGCAAGACCGCGGGCCATCAGCAACGCGCCGAGGTTAGCATAACCCAAACCGAGGGGGCGGTAATCGAAACTGTTCTGCGTAATGCGCGGCGTGGGGTAGCTTGCGTTATCGACTTCCATCTCCTGAGCGGTAATGGTAATCGTCACGGCATTGCAGAACGATTCGACATCGAATTCCCCATCAGGAGCGCGGAACTTCATCAGATTCAGCGAGGCCAGATTGCAAGCGGTATCATCGAGGAACATATACTCGCTGCATGGATTGGAAGAATTTATCGGCCCGGTATTAGAGCAGGTATGCCAATTATTGATTGTGGTATCGAACTGCATTCCGGGGTCGCCGCATATCCAGGCCGATTCGGCCATTTCCTTCATCATGTTGCGCGCGCGATACTGTTCCATCGGTCGCTTGTCCAGAACTGCCTTGGTTGTCCATTGCTTGTCGTCGAGAACGGCCCGCATGAACTCATCTGTTGTGCGGACGGAGTGGTTTGCGTTCTGATAGAACACAGAATCATATGCACCGCCGGGAACATTGAAGCCGCCATCGTATCCTGCGTCAATAAGGGACCACGCCTTCTTCTCTTCTTCTGATTTGCAACGTATAAAATCAAGGATGTCCGGATGATCGACATTCAAAATAACCATCTTCGCCGCACGGCGTGTCTTGCCGCCGGATTTGATAACGCCTGCGAACGCATCGTACCCGCGCATGAACGATACGGGGCCTGATGCGGTTCCGCCGCCCGAGAGAGATTCTTTCGATGATCGCAGGGCAGAAAGATTTGAACCCGTGCCCGATCCCCACTTAAATAGTTTGCCTTCAGTCTTGGCAAGTTCCAGAATCGAATCCATTGTATCTTGCACACTGTTGATAAAGCATGCAGAGCATTGTGGTTTTTCTTCA
>DATGFY010000295.1:0-1772 GCA_035308785.1 Bacteroidota bacterium
TGGAAATGAAACACCACGGCTACAACGTGTTTGTTACCGGCGTAACCGGCACGGGGCGCATGACGACAATCAAACTCCTCTTGAGCGAATACCAGAAAAAGGCGGCAACGCTGAAAGACCGCTGCTACCTGTTCAATTTCAAGAATGTCGATCAGCCTCTGCTGGTGACGTTAAAGGCCGGACAGGGCAAGCAGCTCAGCCAGGATATGGATGAGTTGCTCCAGGAATTGCTCAAGAATGTCCCGTCAGCGTTCGATAGCAGAAGGTTCCAGGAAGAACGGAAGCGGCTCGGGGAACATTTTTCCGCGCGGCAGAAGACCGTCCTCAAAGATTTCGAGAAAAGGGTGAAAGACCGGGGATTCGAAGTTGTGCAAGTGCAAGGCGGTGGAGGATCGATGCGTCCCGATATCGCGCCGGTTGTAGGCAACCAACCGATCAATTTCGATCAGCTCGATACTCTTGTTACTCAGGGAATGATCACCAAGGAACAGTTAGAACAGTTCACTGCCGACCGCGCCATCCTTGAAAATCAAATGGAGGTCGTTCTGCGGGAGATGCGGAACATCGACCGGAAGGCCAAGGAATCAATCGAAGAGTTGAGCCGACAGACGATTGCACCGCTCGTGAAATCGATGATCGACGAACTTATCGCGAAATTCAACGATGTAAAACTGACCGATTTCTTCCGCGATCTCGGAACGGATATCATGAGCGATCTCGATCGTTTCCGCGAATCCGAAGAACAACCCAAGACAGCGTCCCCGCCAAAATCACCGCCCGATGAGGATTTGTTTATGGAATTCCGGGTCAATGTGCTCGTGGATAATTCCGAAACGAAAGGCATCCCGATTATTTTCGAAACAAATCCCAAATTCAAGAATCTGTTCGGCACAGTCGAACGCGAAATGGATCGTAACGGCAACTGGCGCACGGATTTTACGCTCATTAAACCCGGATCGCTCCTTCTTGCCGATGGCGGTTTCCTCGTCCTCAATGCGGTCGATGCACTCGTCGAGCATAACGTATGGCACACGCTCAAGCGCACGCTCCGCAACGGCTTGCTGGATATTCAACCGCCCGATCTTTCTTCGATGGGAGCCGTCTCTGCATTGAAACCCGAACCGGTCCGCGTTGATGCGAAGGTGATCATGGTTGGCGACCCGAACGTCTATTACCGGTTGTACGAAGAAGACGAAGAGTTCCAGAAGATCTTCAAAGTGCGCGCCGATTTTGACGTCGAAATGCCGAACACGAAAGCGATCATCCGCAAATATCTCATGTTCATCAAGATGGTGTGCGACGACGAGGGTCTTCTTCCTATTAATGCCGATGCGCTTGCGGCAGTGCTTGAGCACGCCGCGCGGCTCGCAGGCCGGAAAGATAAACTGACCACCCGGCTCACCGTCATTGCCGATGTCCTCCGCGAAGCAAGTTATTGGGCTGCGAAAGATTCCGGGTCGCGCGTTGAAGCGCGCCACGTCCGCAAGGCAATTGATGAGCGAATTGAGCGCGTGAAGCTTGTCGAAGAAAAAGTGCGCAACATGATTCTCGATGATACGATCTTCATTGATACGAAAGGCGCGGTCGTAGGTCAGATCAATGGGTTGACGATCTACGATATTGGCGAGTATGCCTTTGGGAAACCGTCCCGCATCACCGTCCGGACATCGATCGGGCGTCAGGGAATCGTCAACATCGAGCGCGAATCCGATATGAGCGGACCTTCGCATAATAAGGGAGTGTTGATTCTCGGCGGATTCCTCCGCAGCATG
>DATGFY010000296.1:0-2864 GCA_035308785.1 Bacteroidota bacterium
CGGCTTCGCGCCAAGAAGTGAAATTGCTTCGACCGTGGCAATGAATGTAAATGGCACTGTGATTACCTCATCTCCCCGCCCGATCCCTTCCGCCCACATCGCAACGTGCAAAGCATCGGTCCCGGATCCGACCGCAACGCAATGAGCCACACCGTGCGCACGAGCAAACGCGGCCTCGAAATCAGTAACTGCTTGCCCCAGAATGTACTGTGATGAATCTAAAACTTTTTGAATTGCAGAATCAATTTCAGGCTTTATCGAGCGGTATTGCGCCTGTAAATCTGCAAGTGGAATATTATTGTTCATGTTTGATAATTCGGCGGAAAACAGTGAATAAAAAACTTTTCGGTAGTACTAAAATAGGCAAAATGCGGAAGGATGGCAAATAATATTGCCGAGGGATCTCATCAAGAATAGAAATTTGACCGAGGACTCTCTCCCCAATCATTATCTAGCGCAGTTCTGATCTAGTTATCGAGGACAGAGTAAAGCGTCGCCTTCTGGATATCCCAGTTGTGCAAAGAATTGTATGTCTTCATCTTTTGAACCATATTCGCCCGCAATTCGGATGATCCGGCAACGCTCAAAACATGCTTGGCCAAATCTTCTGGATTTTCAGATTCAAACGTGGCGATCATTCCATCGGAAAAGTAATGCTGGGTGACAGCGGTTCTCGCGGCAACAACGGGAATCTCCATCGCTAAGTATTCGAGGAGCTTTACCGGCATCATATATGTCGTTGCGCCATCAGTGCGATTTGGTACGACTCCGATATTTGCATCGCCAATCATTGCAGGAATTTGATCGACAGGGATCATTCGGCGGCTAAACCAGACGTGGTGAGCGATGCCTAAGCTTTCTGCCATTTGCTCTAAACTCATCCTGGAATCTCCCTCACCGATGATTTTGAAGAGAATGTTCGGGATTTTTTCTTTTAGGAGAACCAAAGCGCGCAGGACGACATCAATCCCCAGCCGGTGAGCCAGCGTACCATGATATACAATGACAAAATCGCTATTCACCGTCTCAGCCTGCTGCTTTAATGGTTGGAAAATAGCAGGATCGGGATAGTTAACAACAACGGTAATTTTTTCCTCCGGGATACCATGACTGACTAGAATATTTTTATGCAAATCATGAGTGGCGATTATCCGGTCTGCAAACCTTGCACTCCACACTTCTTGAAGACGGAGAAACCGGATGATCGGATGAGACAACGACAAATTGAATTTTGCGGCATAGAGTTCCGGCATCGTATCGTGAATATCAAGGACGATGCGGGCGCCAGTAAATTTTGCGATGATTGCTGTGAATACCATAAAATCCGGCATGGTATGTATGTGAACCGCATCGTATGATTTGGACAGCGAACGATAACTCACTTTCGCAAAAGCGGCGAAAAAGAACTTAAGGTACGAAAGTATATACTGTATCATCCCTGACCCACGATAGCGGCGCACGTGCAGCCTGCTAACGTGTACGCCAGAAACAATTTCTTCATCGGCTTTTTCTTCCTCGTGCAACCCGAGGAACTCGACTGTGTCACCTCTCCGAACAAGAGTTTCGGCGGCTCTTCGAGGACGCGCATCGGAAAGATATTGGGTGTAGGCGAGGACGAGAATGTTCATCGCGGATAATCTCCCGTTGTCGGTCAAACTGAGCCAAACTTGAAAAAGAGAGAATAAACGAAGTAACTGATGCCAAACGTGGCCATTCCGAGAACATATGGCAACCTCCAACCAGATCGAATCCGAGGGAGCACTAAAATGAACATAAACGCCATCATTCCGAGAAGATGATGCTCGCCTATGAGCTCATTAAATGTATACGCGAAGGCCAAGGCAATCGATGAGATAAAAAGAGTAACCTCGAATCTATCTTTCAGCGATTTAAGAAGCTCGAAGAAAACGATCAATCCGCTGAATACCAATATGATCATGAAAATCGTCGGAAGGTAAGCACTTACCCGTCCAGATAGAACAATGAGATGGTGAACAGCCCCTGTGAAGACTCCCCCACCAGGTTTATCGCTAAATTCCGGTTTAAAGAAAAGTACCAAGCCGGCCGAGGCAATGATCGCAGCGGTTAAACCTTTTAGACCGAAGGACTTAATCGATTGTACAGCAAAAGGCGAAAAGTAAAAGCCCGCCACAAAGAGAATCGCTACAACGGTGGACATGTGGAATGACAACGCATGACGCGCAAAATTCGGGTGCGTAAGTCCACCCCATTTAATAAAAATGATGAAAGGCAAGAGAACCGGAATAAGCATTAATCCCATCGAACGATAGGTGTACCGTTCCATGCTGAAGGCATATGGGAAGGGACTGTCCGATTTAGTCAGACCACCGGCAATGAGAATAGAAAAAGGGATAACCAAATAGAACTGTTGACAAAGGATTGCACAACAGAGGGTCCCGCCAACGGCCATGAAAGAGATGGAACCCCTATGGATACTATTATCCAGCAATGGAATTAACGCGAGGACCGCGAAGAATAGGCCATAATTAATTACGTAGAAAATGAATGAATTAAGGAAAAAATAAGGGAAAAATAAGAATACTAATGAAAGGTAATGTGGACAACCGCGTTCCCCCAAGATATACGCGAAGACAACAAATGCTCCGAGGGAAAACACAGCGGTAACCAGCCTAGTCAAAAGGAGGCTAGGCGTAAAGAGTTTCGCAACGAGAGCTGCGATTATATACGGCAAAGGCGTATTTGCGGCTGAATAAGTTGGGCTAAATGTCGTCTGGAATCCATGGTAATAGAAATTCAGGAAGTTTGGATAATGAAACAATACTTCGTCCTCGGTGAAGGCGCCAAGTTTCCGCAGAGAAAGCAGGCAAAAGATCCCGAAGACC
>DATGFY010000297.1:0-4729 GCA_035308785.1 Bacteroidota bacterium
GTGCGGTAGGCATCGAGGAGGCGTTCGCGCGAAAGTATGGAAATATTTCCGGATTTTCCCGAAGACACTTTAGAATGCCCGTTAGAACCGCCGGCGGTTTTCGCAGCTTTCGTTGAAGCCTTCGATGCTGTTATTATTTTACCGCTTGAAGCCATCCGAAATTTTCTCCAGCTAATTGATCAACATTCTTAACAAACTGTGCCGCGTCGGCTCCCACAATTTTAACACCGAATACCTCGCCAAAGTGGCGGGTGAGGACATCTGAAACCTCAGCGATTGGGACACTACCGCCGAGAACTCGTTCCATCGAGGTAACGCCTTTATGGAATATCCCGCACGGAATAATCCGATCAAAATACGATAGATCCGTATTGACATTCAACGCAAACCCGTGCATCGTGATCCAGTGGCTTGCTTTCACGCCGATAGCGGCGATTTTGTTCTCCCCGACCCAAACGCCGGTCATTCCTTCTTCCCGGTGCGCAACAATATAGAAATCGGCAAGTGTCTTGATGATGACTTCCTCGATATCGCGCAAATAGCGGTGAACATCCGGATAATAATTGTTAAGATCTAAAATCGGATAACCGACAAGTTGTCCCGGGCCGTGATACGTTACATCGCCACCGCGATCGATGCGGTGCACATCAATGCCCTTCTCGCGCAGTTCGCTTTCGTGAGCAAGCAGATGGTGCTCATCGCTGCTCTTGCCGAGCGTATAGACATGGTTATGCTCGTTCAGCAAAAGCACATCGGGCACTTTGCCGGCAAGGCGCAGTCCGAAGATCTTCTGCTGCAAATCCCATGTGGGTTTGTACTTCGTAACTCCGAGCGAGATGACTATTAATTCATTCATCCTAATTTAGTAGTGCACTGCTAATAAAGCTCCAAGAACCAAGCGCCAAGTTCCAATAAAATTTCAAGCATCAAATTCGAACATTTAGACATTGAGAGATTGGAGCTTGTTTGGTCCGCCGAAGGCGGATTGGCTCTTGGAATTTGGTGCTTACACATTATATGTGTATTGCGTGCCCATACGCCGCTTCCGCCGCTTCCATGACCGCTTCAGAAAGTGTCGGGTGAGCGTGGATGGTGCCGAATATCCCATCGGCAGTGGTGCCGAGTGTTTTGGCAACGCCGAGTTCAGCGATCATTTCCGTCGCTTCGGAGCCGAGGATGTGCGCACCGAGCAGCTCGCCGTATTTTTCATCGAAAATCAGTTTCACGAGACCCTCGGTCTCGCCGATGGCGCGTGCTTTGCCGCTGGCGGAGAACGGGAAGCGTCCCACTTTGATTTTGTAGCCGGCCGCTAAGGCCTTTTCTTCCGTCAGGCCAAGACTTGCAACCTGCGGCTGGCAATACGTGCATCCGGGGATATTGTCGTAATCGATCGGCGCCGGGTTTTTCCCGGCAATCGCATCAATACACACCATGCCCTCGCGGGAAGCAACGTGGGCAAGCCAGGGCGGTCCGGCGATGTCGCCGATAGCATAAACGCCCGGCACATTGGTGCGGCTAAAATCATCGACCTGAATCCAGCTTTTCTCGACTTTCACGCCGAGCGGTTCGAGCCCCATGTTCTCCACGTTGCCCTGCACGCCAATTGCAACAAGTGCGATATCGCCCTTGAGATCTTTCTTGCCATCTTTGGAGCTCACGCTGACAGTCACGTCTTTGCCGACCTTAACGGCTTCGACTTTCGTTTCCGTAAGAACTTCGATTCCGGCTTTCTTGAAACTGCTCTCGAGCAGCTTAGAAACCTCTTTGTCTTCGATGGGAAGAACGTTCGGCATCATCTCGACCATCGTGATCTTTGTACCGAATGAGTTATAGAAGTACGCAAACTCCACCCCTATCGCCCCCGCGCCGATGACAATCATCGTCTTGGGAACTGAGGGCAGAATCATTGCCTCGGTGCTGGAGATAACTTTTGTGCCATCGAATGGAACGCCGGGGATTGCACGGGCCCGCGCTCCAGTCGCAATAATAATATGAGTGGCGGTTACTTTTGATGCAGGTTTATCTTTCGCGGTGACTTCAATCGCTCCCCCGCCGAGAAGCTTGCCGAAGCCGGGAATGTGTTCGATCTTATTTTTCTTGAAAAGGTATTCGACTCCTTTGGAATTACGCAACGCCACGTCGCGGCTGCGCGCAACGATCTTGCTGAAATCGAACGACAAATCTTTGTAGGCGATCCCCCATTCTTCGGCATGGCGGAAGTGGTTCATGATTTCCGCATTCTTGAGGAGGGCCTTCGTGGGGATGCATCCCCAGTTGAGGCACACGCCGCCGAGCTTGTCGCGCTCGATGACTGCCACTTTCATACCAAGCTGGGCTGCACGAATTGCGGCTACATATCCGCCGGGACCGCCGCCGATGACGGCGACGTCGTAACGCTGTTCAGGCATATTGAGAAGTTATGCTAAATAAGTAGAGGACTTGCGCCCTCAAGGTGGGAAATTGATGTCTCATTGGGCTTAAAATCACTAAAAATATATGAAAATACGGGGGGAAAAACAAACAATCATTGCTCTATTGGGTGGCGTCTGGTTGGCTACAGCGATGACCACCCCGTCACGCGAATCTGCGATTCGCGTGACACCCCTCCTCCGAGAGAAGGGGAAAAGGTATACTCAATAAGGCTCGAGAAAACAAGTGAACTGCCTACGTAGATTTGTGAAACGAAATCCCTCTCCTTGTGGAGGAGGGGGTTAGGGGATGGTGCGGGCTATGGTCATTCAATCACGTGTTATTTGGTTCATGAAATGGCAATCTAAAATCGACAATACGCTTACCCCCTCTCCCGGCTAACGCCGGGTTTCTCCCCCTCATAAGCGAGGGGGGAGAGTCTATCTCTTCTCCAGCATCTACACATAGAAGTGCGCAGATTCTTCCCCTCCTCGCTCGCCCGCCGTCTGTGTGGAGGGTTTATGAGGAGGGGATACGGCGAAGCAGAAGGGTGGTGATGCAATTGCGGCTACTGACGATGGAAGAAGAAAACGCAACCTGATCCGCCGCAGCGGATTGCAACTACCGCCGCGGATCGTGGCAATGAATCCGATTAGCCGGCGGACATTCCCCAAAACAAAAAAATCCCCGCCCAAAGAAAATGAACGGGGATTATCGAATACCGATGGTACTGCTGACCCCTTCGAACTCCCTCAAGATCGAGGAGGAGCGTACATCAGTATGAGTTACTTTTGTCCGTCGTCGCCGTCGCCGTCTTTGGAGTTGCCATTGTGGCGGCGGTCTTTGTACATGGTGCCCATGGCATCGCGCAGGTTGCGGCCGAAGTTGCGTTCGAACAGCAAATACTTGGCGAACTTATCGGGGGCGAGGAAGGTTTTCAGTTCGTCCTGGTAACGCTCCCGTTCCTTGTATAAGCTTCCGTCGGTCGCCAACACATCGCTTACGGGCTTGGAATATTCGTCCGCGCCGGCTTTCTTGGATTCGAGCTCATGAATTTTATCGAGCGCATCGTTGCGCGTTTTCATCAAATCGCGGATAGTTTTTTCATGCGCGGTCTGCTTGGCGAAGAAATGAACCGATTCATCTTCGGTAAGGCCGAGAACTTCGATGAGTTTCATTTTACGGAATTCATCGAGACGCTCGCGGTTTTTTCCGCCGTGGCCGGGGTAATCCCACTCCTGCGCGCAGGCCATTGTGCCCAGAAGAACTATTAAGAATAACGGAATCGCAAATCTATTTATTTTCATACTACTGCCTCAGTGATTATTTTATATATGACGCCTGATCCAACGTCGCCAGAAGATTTTGCAGCTCCGGCTGGTTGAGTGAATCGACCGGCAGCGAACTAACATAACCGCTGACGGCGTATACAGGCCCGACATCTTTAAACATTTCAACTAAACTTTGCTGATCGTCCACCGGATCATTTGCGGGAGCTTCCGTTGCAAGGACCGGTTCGAAGAAATTATCTGCCGCCTGCGCATCCTGAATCTTACTGACGTCATCTGCGGGAAGCTGCTGAACGATCGAGGTGAGATCTCCCGGCACAGTATTGGAGATCCGGCCAAAGAACTGCGTCATTGACAACACCAGGATGACAACACCCGCAGGAAGCGCTAATTTCTGGAGCCATGCGAACACAACGAATTCGGAATCGTGGCGTTGGGCGAGGCGTTCGTGAACCCGCGGGAGAAAATTATTCCAATACGCGTCGGGTGGGGCTGCGGGTGCATCCGTTGCAATCCGCTCAAATGCTGCGCTGAAGCTGGCAGATTGTGCCGCACACGCCGAACATTCCCTCAGATGTTCGGCGATAGCTTCTTGCTCGTCTGTCGGAAGCCTGCGTGCGGCGAAATCTGCCAGTTGATATTGATAATCTTTACAGTTCATTCAATTCCTTGCGGAGGTACGCCGTAACTTTCTTGAGGGCGTGAAAATAATTCGCTTTCAATCCTCCCACCGATTTTTTCAGCACCTTCGCCATATCTTCATACGATAGTTCGTCGTAATACCGCATTATAAACACTGCCCGCTGTTTGGCGGGAAGTGTCGCAATCGCGTTCTCCACGATCGTCCGATACTGCTCCTTTTGGATATTGTCGTCGGGGCTTTCGGTATCCGCCTCAAGCGATGCTGCGATCGTATCGAACTTCACAAAATCTTTAACGCGCCTTTTCTGAAGCGTGTTCAGAGACAAATTGGTGGTGATCCGGTAAATCCATGTATAAAAACCGGATTCTGCGCGGAATTTGCTGATGTT
>DATGFY010000298.1:0-3157 GCA_035308785.1 Bacteroidota bacterium
TCGACGACCGGAAATGGAAATATCCCGCGAGAGTCAGGATCAACTGGTAGGCAATCATGAACCAAATCAGAATGACCGCCGACAGAAAGGCGATGCTGAGAATCAGATCGAGGAGGGAACGTTCGGGCATGGATTAGAGTGCAATAGTGCGCGAAAGTGCCTTAGTGTCTGAGTGCAATAGTGCCTTAGTATAGTAGGTGGAGAGGATGCTCATATTCAACACTGTGGGAAATTATTCAAAAGTCTGCTTTTCTCTAAGATACTATTGCACTGAGGAACAATTGCACTAATGTACTAAGAAACTGATGCACTAGTTCTCGAAACACGGACGAGCGCATAAAACGTAAGCAGCGCGGCGCTGGAAAGCATCCCGAAAATCACAATCAACCACGACGACCAAAAGCTGGTGAGATCGACACCGTACGACACTTTTGTTTCCAACACGGCGATAACATCGTGCTTGCCCGGAGGCAGGATGACGCTGAAGCGGCGGTAGCCCTGCATTGTTTGCACGGAATACTCTTTGTCATCCACGATGACGGTGAACGGCGGATGGTTGAACGAGGCGATGCACCGCATGGGTGATTCGTACGAAAAGGTGATGCTCCGGGTAGAGACGCTGAGTTTCGTCAGCTTGCCCGTAAGCGAAATCAGCGTGCCGCCGGGCAATCCGCCCTGAAATGGCGTGGATCCCTGGCGCTCGCCGATGACGACATACTGCCCGGGGGGAAGATAATACGAACCATCTTCAGAGTAGATGCGGTTGCCTTGGGGAAGAAGCAGGTCCTGATACTCGTTCGGAAGATCGATAACGACGGGGAATGGCGAATCGATCTGCCAGCCACCGCCCGTATGCTTGATTGACGCCGGCGCGGAGGCGGCGAAACCGAACATGCGGATATCTTGCGGCCGCACGGTGCCTTCGGAATATATCGTAAACCGGTCAACTTCCTTCGCGGAGGAACGAATGAGGTGATAACTTTCGATGCCCGTTTGCACGAGAGTCGGGAACTGCGTGGGCTTGTTTTCGTTCCGGAGCTGGTAGATGTTGAGATCGATCATGAACGGCAGCGTATCGCCGAACAATGCCGCATAGCGCCGGCCAAGTTTCGTGTAGCGCCGCGGATCGAAGGACCACTGCGATTCGGGATCTTCGATCTGCATGGTAAATTTATGCGTGCGCGAGAGCGTTGCCAGCCGTTTCGCATCCACGCCGAGATTCGGGCGCAGTTCGGGACTGCCGATGTTATCCATTGTGGTGAGGATGACATCGAGATACGGCTTATCGATCTTGACCGAATCGATCAATGAAAGCAGAGAACCGTGGAGCCGGACAATCGTTTCGACGCGGTAGTCTTCGAATTGTTTCCATGCCGCGGGATTTTTCTTCCAATAGTATTGCGATAGCGAATCGAACAAAAGCGCGGGATCGAAGCCGGATTTTTTCTTGAACTCCAGCCGCGCCGTTGGGTGCATGGGGCTGAGGAGCGTGGGATTTGCCGGCCCGGTGGCGGATTCGAAATACAGCTCTGCCAAATTTACGCCGTCCCAATCGTACGTTTCGAGAAAATTCCGATAGAATGCTTTCACAGCATTCAGGCAGCTATCATCGGTAAGCGCCATAACGTAGCGCCACATCTGCGGGATCTGCTCGCCCCGGTAATTCAGCTCGCGCCACTCGGGGTGATCGGTCCAGAATTTCAACGAGACCATCGGCGGATCGAGCCAGGCATACGTGAGAATGCCGTTTGCGTGGCACAGCGAGATTATGCGCTTGTAATCGTACAGGTAGCCGTTCGGGTATTGATGCCATCCGGCGACGTGGACAATGCGAATACCGCCCGCGACCCAGCGTTTCACGAGGTCTTCGGCGCTGATATTCTTGCGGTACCCGGGATCGAAATAGACTTCGAGATGCTCGCGGCGGAGAATAGGCCGGAGCTGGAAGTAGCGCTGGACATATTCCATGATATAGGGAAACCGCGTGAAGCCGCCGGTGCTGGTAGGATCGAAGCGCATGCCGAAGAAGATAAACTTGCCTGCGCCGCGCTGACGGCCGATAACGACGGGCGCTTCGGTGCGTTCATCGGTGCAGAGGATTTCATCGTTGCGATCGACTTCGTACCGGCGCATGGTTTCGGGATTGCGGATCATGAGCAGGTCTTCGGGATAGAGCTGATCGCGGAGGCGTTCCACCTTCAACGAAGAAGAGGCGAATTGGACCCCGAGTTCTTCGGCGAGATCGTTCTTGCCATCGGTGATGATGTTACCGCCCGATTCCACAAAGCCGACGAGGCGATCGTAATCCCGGTTTGAAAGCCGCTCGACGGTATTAAACGGAACGATAACGAGATTATATGCGCCGAGGGGCGGTATCGAATCGGTCGTCAATGTATCGAGAGGGACATTGAGCGAGCGGAAAGCTGAGGCGAAGCTTGACTGGTCGTTAAGCGCGTTGCCCGTTGCGTGCGGATCCCAGCGGATGGCAGGGCGCAGTTCCGCGAACGTTTCGCCTTGCGATGAAAGATTATCGACGAATGTCTTGATCTGATGTTCGACTTTCTCTACCGTTGACATCTCGGCGGTGCGGTACTCGGAAGGCTCGGCAATGTAGATTTCATCGGGCGGAATTTCGGCGTAGCGCGAGAAACTGTTGAAACGGTTCTGCGAGATGTTTTGCCGGTCGATATCTCCTTCGGGCTTGAGCCACACTTCGCGGAGGTACTGGTCTTCGAACGTCAGCGAAAATGATTGCGAACCTGTGGCAACGGCGCGGTCTTTTACGTGGACAAGCGTTGTTTCCTGCTTCGCGTCATAAAATGTGAAGCCGAGATCGTTGATGCCATCGACGAATTCGAGAATATATTTCAGATCGATGAACGGGTGGATGAACGCGGCTGCATAGCCATCGCGGACGTTGAGCTCGGCCTTTGCGCCTGCCAACAAGTGCTGCACAGCGGCCTCTTCGACTTCGGGAGTATCGTTTTGCGGTATGTAGCCGAGATTTTCGGGCAATATGCGCTGGCCGTAGAGATCGCGCTTAATGACGTAGGGATAATACTGGCTGTAATCGGTATTATCGATGACGAGGCGCTGCTCCATGACGGTGCTGAAGAATTCGCCGAAGACGGGATAATCCAATTGCGAGGCAGTATAG
>DATGFY010000299.1:0-4211 GCA_035308785.1 Bacteroidota bacterium
GGGCGATGGCGGTCCACCGGAAGGGAGGGAGTGAAGGGCCATCGGCAAACGATTGTTAACCAGTGCCATCACATGGTTGTCTGCTCAACAAAATTCACGAAACGATTTACTTCGAACTGAAAGGGACATATTATGTTAGACCGAAAGAAAGTGGGAGTTATTCTTGGATTGCTCATTGCTTTGTGGGCGTTCAGCGGCTGCGACCGTCCGGATCAATCCGCCCCGACGCAATCGAACGCCAGCTCAAATTCTTCTGTAAACAATACTGCTAAATCGCGCGATATGGTGAATGAGGTCACCCTGCTCACCACGCTCGGCGCAGATACGGCAGCCCCCGGCGGGGTAATTTCGCTCGGCTGGCAGCACGGCATCGATCCGCGCACCGGCCAATCGATGACCATCGGCCGCGCGATGGCTGTCGGTTCGATCGATGCCTCGACTGGCGCACGCCCGCCTCAGGATGGAGTCGATATGGGTACGGTAACCGTCTCCGAAGGCGGAACAACATTACAATTGCAGAAACAGAAAACGCCGGACGGCGATTTTGTGTATGGGCTCTTCCCAACGCCCGGCCAATCATCGCCAGCCTCGATCGTATTCGATGCGGGCGGAACGTACACGTTCGCAGCGACGGGCTCAAGCCAGTTTAGCACGTTGAGTGCCTCGGTAACGGCTCCGTCAGAACTTGTCGCCATTTCATCGCCGGCCAATGGCGCAACAGTAAATGCCTCCGATGGGCTGACGATAAATTGGGCGGGCGGATTTTCTAACGGTGCAGTGTTGATTCACATAGGAGCCCCAGAAATGGGTCCAGGTATTCCTCCGCCTCCTCAGGATTCCGGCTCTGAGAGTGGTCATAACGGCCCGCCGAATGGTGGCGGTCAGGGTGGACCGGGCGGTCCTCCGAATGGAGGCGGTCAAGGTGGCCCGGGCGGACACAATCCGCCTCCCCCGGATTCAAGTCGCGGTGGCCACATGCCACCTCCGGATTCTGGAAATGGCCGTCACATGCCTCCAGCGCCGGACTCAGGCAATGGCAAGCACCTGCCACCTCCTCCAGATTCAGGAAGAGGGTTGATGATAAATGTTAGCTCGAACACAGGCAGTTATACCCTGACCTCTGCCCAACTGCAGCAATTGCTTAGTGGCGCGCGTGGGAATCAATTCGAAATCGTGGTATCCAGCGCATTCATATCCACCATCACGCATGATGGCAAGAACTTGCAAGAAGTAGTGCACAGCGATGACCGTGTAACATTCACCCTGAAGTCGTCTTCGACCGGCGGTTATGCAAAGGCTGGCGGTGTAAAGTAGACGCCTAAAAGCAAGTCATTCTGAACGAAGCATAGCGAAGTGAAGAATCTCCCACGGTCAACAGAAGCAAGGTGGTTCGGGCGTTAGAGTATTCGCATCGCGAAGGCTGAAGGCAAGATCCTTCATGGAGTTTACCCTCGAACGTTTTTGTCGGGGGTTCAGGATGACAGGAATTGTGCGACTCCCTCCGTCCTTCACCGGGCGGGGGGAGTTTTGTTTATAGATGGTTTGGTCTCCTGAAATTCCCGCCAATTTTAAGCATCTGAATCTCCAATTTGGTACATTAAATATCGAATCAAAACTGATCATCATAAGGAGAAATTCATGAAAATTGTACGCACTTTCTGTTTTTCATTGATGGCGTTTGCGATGTTTTCCGCCGCAACCGTTCTTGCCCAATCGACTATCACTCTCTCTGTAGATGCGACGGAAGCCCCGCGCAAACTTCTCCATAGCACGGAATCTATCTCTACATCGGGTGGCGCGATGACGCTCTATTATCCACAATGGATTCCCGGAGAACATGGACCCACCGGGCCGGTAACAGATGTCGCTGGGTTGAAGATTAGCATCGGCGGCAAAGAGATCGCATGGAAACGCGATCTCGTCGATATGTATGCCGTCCATTGTGATGTTCCTTCCGGAAGCGACCACGTGGACGTCAGTTTTGATTTTCTCCTGCCCGCTTCTCAATCGGGATTCTCCTCAGGCGCTTCTTCCTCGGAATCGCTCCTCATCCTTAGCTGGAACCAGGTCGTGATGTACCCGCTGGAAACCCGGCCCGAAAATATTATGGTAACACCCGGTGTGAAACTTCCGGCGGGATGGAAGTATGGCACTGCACTTCAGGGCGCTCACGAAAAGGATGGCACGATTTGGTTTAACGCCGTCAATCTGAATAAGCTCGTCGATTCTCCGGTGCTCTCGTCGTCGCATTTTAAGCGCGTCGATCTTGCGCCCGGTTCGTCAACGCCGCAGTTCCTCGATATGGCGAGCGATCATGATGAATCGCTCGAAATCACCTCCGAACAAACATCAGATTTTCAGAACCTTGTCAAAGAAGCCCACGCATTGTTTGGTGCGCATCATTACGATCATTACGACTTCCTCTTCACGCTGAGCGATCAAGTGGCGCATTTCGGATTGGAACATCACGAATCGAGCGACGACCGTGTCTCCGAAAAGACCTTGCTCGATCCCGCTATGTGGAAGAGCGCCGGCTCATTGCTGCCGCATGAGTTCACACACTCGTGGAACGGCAAGTACCGCCGTCCTGCAGGATTGGCAACCGGAGATTTTTCAACTCCGATGAAAGGCGACTTGCTTTGGGTGTATGAGGGAATGACGCAGTTTATCGGCAACATGCTCGCCGCCCGTTCCGGCATTTGGTCTCCCGATGAATACCGGGATCAGCTTGCGACTACCGCGGCATATCTCGATAACGAACCCGGCCGCACGTGGCGCCCCCTGCAAGATTGCGCCGATGAGGCGCAACTGTTATATAATTCCCGGGGCGATTGGCGCGCATACCGCCGTGGCACCGATTTTTATGACGAAGGTAATCTCATTTGGCTCGACGTCGATGTGACAATTATGCAGTTGACGAAGGGCGCCAAATCAATCGACGATTTCACCAAAATATTCCACGGTGGGGAGAACACTTCACCGATGGTGAAACCTTATACGTTCGATGATGTCGTCACCGCGCTTAATTCTGTCGTCAAGAACGATTGGAATAAATTCCTCACCGATCGCCTCCAGTCATTGGCCGCGCATGCCCCCTTGGGCGGAATCGAGAACGGCGGCTACAAACTCGTCTATAAAGATACGCCGAACGGCATGCAGCGCACCTACGAATCTACCCGCCACACCGACGATGAATCGTATTCCATCGGCCTGGTCATTGGCGGCAGCAACGGAGCGGTCTATGATGTCCTTCCCGGGACGCCGGGATTTAAAGCGGGCATGGCGCCGGGCATGACCATTCTTGCGGTTGACGGCAAGAAATATTCTAAGGAAGGCCTGCGCGATGCACTGAAAGCTGCAGTGAAAGGCAGCGCGAAGATCGATCTTTTGGTGCAAAGCGGTGAGTTTTACCGGACATACTCAATCGATTATCACGGCGGTCCGCGTTTCCCCTACCTTGTGCGCGACGACAGCAAGCCCGATCTTCTGAGCCAGGTGATCAAAGCGCACGCGGGAAATTGACAAGGAGACAGTCGGTAGTTATGAACCATAAATGACATATCGCCTTTTTGTCTAGATCGTACCGTTGTTCCAATCAAATCAGCCCCTCCCTTCGCCAAAGGCGAATTAAGGGAGGGGTGTGGGGAGAGTTCTTTAGATTGTCCTGCCTCGTCCATTTCCTCGATTTCATTTATCACAGTTGCCCTGAGCCGTAAGTTTGTAGTCCCGTAAGGACGATCTGTCTGTAGAAAAAGAGGAATAGCCGTTAATTCGAGCTCTATTGGGGCGGCCTTGTTCCGCCAAAACCGCGAAACATGATCGCCGAAATTATTCCGATTCCCAGCGCCCCGGTATATAAAACCGAAGCACCGTAATGTTCGAATATCCATGTTCCAAACAGCGGGCTCGAGATCAGCGCAAGACTAAAGGTCATCTGGTAAAAACCCATATAGACTCCTCGTTTGCGCTCCGGGCTCAGTTCGGCCGCGTATGCCGATGATGTGGGCAGAAGGATCATCTCACCGAATGTCCAGATGATAATCGTTAATGCGACTCCGAGAATGTCTTTGGCGAATTGAAGCGCTCCAAATCCGGCGGCCACAAGCAGCGCGCCGTACATTAATGTCGTTCGATGGGGGAGGTGCGACATCGCGTCGTTCAACGGCACCTCCAACGCGATGATGATGATCGTGTTCACGAGGAACAATGAG
>DATGFY010000300.1:0-1910 GCA_035308785.1 Bacteroidota bacterium
GAACCAACTTCCGCTGCCGGTGGGCTGGAAGTCTTGAAGGTAGTTGATCGCCTTTACGCTGGTGCTCGCAAACGTGAGCCCGAGTTTACCGCAACTGCAAACGAACGATGAGCTCGAACCAACCCTAGGGAGACGCTAGACCGTAATGCATTCCAAACCAAGAATCATGATCACTGGTGTTGCTGGCTTCATCGGAAGCAATCTTGCGGTTCGCTTGGTCCGAGAAGGCTATTCGGTTGTAGGAATTGACAATTTGTCAGCGGGCTTACGCTCCCAGGTTCCGGATGAAGTTCAATTTCATAAGGCCGACATTCGCTCCAAAGAGATGTTTCCTCTGTTCGAGGGCGTCGACACCGTTTTCCATTTTGCTGCCAAAAACTGCATATCGGATTGTCAACTGAATCCCTACGAGACTGCCGAAGTAAATATTCTAGGCACTTTGAATGTCTTCGATGCAGCCCGCTCGGCCAGCGTGGGAAGAGTAATTCACGCGGAGTCATCGGCGATATACGAAGGTACGAAAGTGCTTCCGACACCGGAAACCGAATTCACGCCGGAGACATTTTATGCGATCACGAAGGCATCGGATCATCTCTTTGCCAAAGCCTATGAGAGATTTCTAGGGGTGAAAATCGTCGGCCTCCGTTATTTGAACGTCTACGGGCCTCGACAGGACTATCGAAGGGCGGTGCCCCCCGTCATGAGCGCCTTTATTATCAAGCTTCTCACCGGGCAGGCGCCGCTCATTTTTGGCGATGGCACAAAGCGCCGTGATTTTATTCATGTAGACGACGTCAACGATTTCCATGTCCTTTGCATTTCCAGCGACGCTGTTCTGAATCGCGTCTTCAATCTCGGATGCGGTAAGAATAATTCTGTTATAGAGATTTATGCCCTTATTCGTGAGATTCTGAGTTCCGATATCGAACCGAACTACTTACCTAATGTCGACGGCGAAGCGCCGGCGAATCTGGCCGACATTACGCAGGCGCTGAGTGTTGGCTGGAAACCGCGCATCGATCTGAAAGAAGGATTAAAAGGGATGGTAGAGTACGTCCGGGCCGAAATCGCGGCTGGGAATATATCGGTGGCTCCCGAGTCGACTTCGAACAAGTCAGAAGTTTGTATTTAGCATTTTGATTTGTGCATCGTCGTTGAGTCAACCTGGTTAATGTCAAGAACTCCAAAATGACGGTAAATTAATCGGAGTGCCGGTTCTTGTAGAGATTTGGTGGCGCAAGGCGATCTGAAAGTAGTTACAATTGATTCAGAGCAAAGTTCCAAAGAGTCCGAAGCTTCAAAGGCTGTACCCTGAAGTTCTTACCCAAGCCATCTGCAAGGGCCGCATTTTGTGTGGGATAGTACACCCTCGATGAGGAAGTGTCTGGATTCCGACAGATCAGAGATCTTCGTGATGCGACGCCATGTAACATCCACATCGCCAGTTGATGGGAGGAAGCAATGATTGTTACTAGTACTCCATACCGAATCACTCTTGGCGGAGGAGGAACGGATCTGCCTTCCTTTTATCGCGAGCACGGGGGATTCGTTCTTGCGGTAGGTATCAATAAGCACATGTTTCTGAATGTGAATACGCCGATCGTTGATGATTTGATTCGCATACGTTATACAAAGACTGAAATTGTCTCACACGTCGATCAAATACAACACACACTGGCAAAGGCAGCTCTGGAGCATTTCGGAATCAAGAATGGAATTGAGATCGACTCTATTGCCGATATTCCGGCTGGAACAGGACTCGGTTCATCGAGTTGCTATCTGGTAGGCCTTCTGAATGCACTGCATACCCTGACGCAAAGGCCCGTCAGCCCGGAGAAGCTTGCCGAAGAAGCTTGCCATATCGAACTTGACCTACTGAAAAAGCCGATCGGCAAGCAGGATCAGTATAT
>DATGFY010000301.1:0-6863 GCA_035308785.1 Bacteroidota bacterium
CGACGAGTCCGAAATCTTTATTTTGATAATATCTTCCTTTCGATGTGGGGAAGATGATAATGGGATAACCGGAATGCCCGAAGACAAGCATATCGAATTCGCGGCTGAGGTACCGGGTATGCCAGCGGTAATACTTTTCTACCATGTCAGGATATGATTAGGGCTGAATGAGATTGATTGGCTAATGATAAACACCGTTAAAGATAACGGTCTAATTGGTAGAATACAAAGATGCGGTGCCGAAGGACGATGAATCAACGACAGGTAGAGGTTGTGACAAAAGTCACGAGTGGTACTGGGGAAAAAAGTGTATTATAGAGAGCGGCAAAGGGGAATAGTGCCTTCTTAGGTTCCATCAAAAGTGCACCTTCACGGATAGTTTTGTTCATCATCAAACGGGCAAACGCATGAAATCTTATTTACTATCTGCAGCAATATTCTTATCTCTCCTCCTCCTCTTAGTTGCCGGGACTGCAGATGCAGGAGTTTCGAGCGTTGTACGAAAGTGGGCGGGAACAGGCAGCGAAGCTTGGAGCGATGCCACGGGGTGGGTTGGAGGAGTAGTTCCGGCAATAACCGATACGGTAGTATTGGACAGCACCGCCACATCGGTGCTCTACGTTGACAATCACCAGACATGCGCCGCCTTGATCATCGCCGGCTCCACCAACGGCGACGGGCCCTATATCTATTTAATCATCGGTAATGCTGACACGCTGACGGTGAAGGGAGATCTTACCCAAACAGGCGCCGCTAGCGATATATATTTTCAGGGCGGTTCGCTGTGCTATCTTCAGCTCTATGCAAATTACATCCAGAATAGCGGCGTATTCAATCCAACGAACAGCGTGGTTGAATTATGGGGAAGCGATACGATCAAGGGAGTGACGACGTTCAACAATCTTTCTTGTCTCTCGACCGATGATAAGGAAATGTACGCAAATACCACCGTGCTGGGATCGCTCGACATGTCGTCCGGAAGCCTCGATATGAATGGCGACACGCTGACGGTCAACACCGTTGTAAATCCAAATGGCTATGTTGTCGGCGCGGTTGAATATTCGTTTGCGGCCGCATCGACCTTTCTCTATCCGGTCGGGAGCATCAACGGGAACACGGGACCGGGCTATGTGACGGTGCATGTCACATCGGGTACCTACCCGGCGAAATTCGTGGTGCAAACGTACGGCGATGTCACCCCGGCGCCGGGGGATTATAACCATTGCGTAAGCCACTGTTGGCAGTTCGGCGTGCTGAGCGGCTCCATCATTGCTACGCTGACGTTCGACTACAGCAAAATAGAATTTTCCACTTCCGATGAACCATCGTACGTAATTGGGCGGTGGAATGGGCACACGTATGTTGCGCAATCGAGCCATGAAGACACCGTCAACCACACAATTCACGTCGATGGTGTTACCAACCCTTCCTCAACGTATATGATTGGCATACCGGCCGCCTTGCCGATCGTGCTGAGTTCGTTTGTCGCCTCAACGCACGCGGCCGATGGGGTAACCCTCAATTGGTCAACCACCAGCGAAACGAATACCTATGGATTTTATGTACAGCGGCGGGCGGAAAACACTACCGTGTACGCCACGGTGAGCGGTCTTATCCCCGGCGCGGGGACGACCCTGACGAAACATAATTATTCATTTACCGATGCGGCGGTTTCGAATGGGACGTTTTATTACCGGTTGAAGCAGGTAGATCTTGACGGTGCGGTGAACTATTCGAACGAGATCAAACTGGTGGTGACAGGGGTGCTCGGCGTGAAGGAAGAAAATGCTCCGAGAGTTTTTTCGTTAGGGCAGAACTATCCCAATCCGTTCAATCCTACGACGACGATATGGTTCAGTGTGGCGAAAACGGAACATGCAACCGTAGGCGTCTATAATACGCTTGGACAATTTGTTCGAGAATTATTTGCGGGTGCCGCTGAAGCGGGGAAATACTATTCCGTGAGTTTTGATGCCAGCGCGCTGCCAAGCGGTGAATACTTCTATCGACTTGTTACGCCGACGAGGAATGAGGCAAAGAGGATGGTGCTAATCAAATAGTCATTGCGAGGAGCGCTTGCCCGCCGTCTTTTTGGCGGGAAGCGACGAAGCAATCTCGGTCGGTTTTGCACACTGATACCGGGATTGCTTCACTTCGCTCGCAATGACTAGGAGGCTTCACAATGACTATTTCTTGGGGGATCGTTCATACACCTCCACCATTGTTTTATACTTCTGCGGCATATCGGACGAGACTTGATTCCATGAGAAGCGCCACGACCAGTTGCCGCCGAGCTTGCCGGGGAAATTCATGCGCGCGTCAGAGCCGAGATTCAGCACATCCTGCATTGGGATGATGACCGTATCGGCGACTGAGGCGTAGGCGGTGCGGATAAGTTCGAAGCGAAGATCGTCGCCTGTGTAATTTAAGTAGCGGCGGGCTGAAGGAACGATATCGTTATTCTGCGCTGCGGCTTTTTCGAAATAGGCGCGCGTGGTATCGTTATCGTGCGAGCCGGTATAGACCACGCTGTGCGGAATATGGTTATGCGGGAGGAATTTCCGTTCCATCCCTTTGCCAAAGGCAAACTGCAAGATTTTCATTCCCGGGAATCCGCACGCATCGCGCAGAGCGAGGACTGCGGGAGTGATGAAGCCGAGATCTTCGGCGATGATCGGCAGATCGCCAAGCGCCTTCTTGATCGTTGCAAAAAATTTCTTGCCGGGGGCTTTCGTCCATTTGCCGGCTTGCGCCGTCGGCGCGTTGCCGGGAATTTCCCAAAACTGATCGAAGCCGCGGAAGTGATCGATGCGGATGATATCGACTTGCTCCAGCGACGCCGCGATGCGCATCCGCCACCATGCGAAATTATCTTTTGCCATTTCATTCCACCGGTAGAGCGGGTTGCCCCAAAGCTGTCCGGTCGGGCTAAAATAATCGGGGGGAACGCCTGCCACCGTTTCCGGTTTTCCGTCGTTATCGATCGTAAAGAATTTCCGTTTCGACCACGCGTCGGCGCTATCGTACGCGATGAAAATCGGCAGATCGCCGACGATGCGGATGTTTTTGCCGTTGGCGTACGTCCGAACGGCGTGCCACTGGTTGTAGAATTCGAACTGCAAAAATTTGTGGAACGCGATTTCGTCGGCATGCGAATGTTCCCACGCTTTGATCGCTGCGGGTTTGCGCGTTCGGAGATCTTTTTCCCATTCCGCCCAGTTTGCGCCGTCGTGGTGCTGCTTAATCGACATGAAGACGGCGTAGTCATCGAGCCATGCTTTTTTCTCGCGGCAGAATTTCGTGAATTCCGGCAATGAGGCGATCTTCTGACGTTTTGCGTTTTCATACGCGAGACTGAGAAGCTTCATTTTGTAATCGATGGCGCCGCCGAATTCAATGCAATGGGGGTCGAACGAGGGGATGTTCGCGAGATCGGCATCCGTAAGTAGCCCGTCATCGCGAAGCCGCTCGGGACTCAAAAGGTACGGGTTGCCGGCAAACGCAGAGAAGCACTGGTAGGGCGAATCGCCGTAGCCGGTGGGGCCGAGCGGCAGAACCTGCCAGAGCGTTTGGCCTGACGCAGCGAGAAAATCGATAAAATGGTACGCTTCGGGACCGAGATCGCCGAGCGGAAATTTACCGGGCAGCGAAGTCGGGTGCAGGAGAATGCCCGCGGAACGGGGGAATTTCATTTATTAGGAATTCGGTTGAAAAATTGAGCGCTTCTTTTTTTGCGAAGAGAAGACCACCCCCACCCCGACAAGTCGGGGTGACCCCTCCTCCATGAGGAGGGGAAATTGGGGCATATCAGGATTTAATCTTTTTGACGGACGTGGTTCGTATGCTCGGTGTTTTATTGCCGTTCTTGCCTGCAGGAGTTTTTTCCTTCGGCTCCTCGAATATATCAAGGAACTTCATCGTCTGGTAGCCGGCTTTTTCGGCGAGAGCAAGAAGGTCGGCGTGTTCTTTCCACGCGGCGGATAATGTTTTCTTTCCGTCTTCGGCGACAACGCATCGGAGGAGTACGAGCCAATCTGTCAATGCTTCGAACGCCTCTTTGCGGAAATACTCGATGGCTTCATACGTATTGAGACCCAGGAATCTCCCGATGACATCGTCGGAAAAGATGTTGCGCATCGAGGCGGAAAGTTTCTTGGCAGACTTGAGCGCGGCAAGGGTGTTCCGTTCAAGCAAAACGCGGAGCAGTTCGACCTCGCGGCGAGCGGAGTCATGATCAGCGCCAAGTTCGGAGAACGCTTGCACGAGCACGTGCTCGAGGCGCCAGCGCGAGAGAACATCATCTGTTTCGTGGAGGAGGAGCCACGCATAGAAAACGCGGCGGCCATCGAGTGAATTTGTGCTGCCGATGACGCGCTCGACGACCGTGTTCCACCCATTTTGTTTCGCGTTCGCTGCGGGCAAAAGATCGGGGAGCGACGAATATTCTGTTACTTGTTCTTCTATTGCCTTCGCGGAAACGGGGTCGAGGCGCTCGACTTCTTTTGCAGCAGAATAAACAGCATTCAATTGCGAACGAAACGTTTCCGCATGTTCGGGCGATGGCTTCTTGTTCGCGGCGGGGAGCATGAGATCGCGCACGTTATCTGGCGAGAATGCTGTGCGGATCGCGTGGTGGACCGGCTCGAGGCGAAGATCTGCCATCGCATCCTCTATTGATGCGACGCCTCTGCCGCCGAGATTCCATGCGAGACGATCGTATGGCTTATCAGCGGTCGCGAAAACCTCGCGGAAATCGATCAGCACCCGGTACTTGAATGCTTCCAGCTCGACGCGGAAACCCCGCTCGATCAATTCGCGGTTGGAATAAATATATTCGAGGTTGGTGATCGAATCGCGAACGATGCACCAGGCGTTTCCATCCGGACGAAGCTGGAGCCCATCGGCAAGCGAACGCTGGACGATTGTTCCATCGTGCGAAAGGAAGCCAACCGACATCTTCACCCACCCGAATGCTTGTGCGAAGCGATTATTATAAACGACGAGGCCGCGTTCGCCATTGAAACGGTTGCTGTAGGCGAAGACATCCTCGTTCACGTACCCCTGATCGGAGACGCAGTCGTAGAGATGAAAATGTTCGACGTCGCTGAAGAGGTAGCGCTTCTTGAGAACGGGAAAAATCTCCCGCTCGTGCCGCTCGACAAGATAGCCGTCGGGTTGCTCGTCGTAATAGGCGCGGCGGAATTCGTGTCCATACTTCTCGGTGTAGCCCTCGACCTGGCCGTGGCCGAACATCGGAAGCCCGGGCATTGTGGACATCAGGATGCAGACGCCGAAATACTTATCGTCCTTGCCGAATTGCGCAACTGCGGTGTCCTCGTCGGGGTTATTCATGAAATTCACATGCCTCTTGAGGATCTGCGGGTTGTATTCGAGCACGTTCTTGATGGTAGTGCGGAAATTGGCGTTTTCTTCCTTCTTGAGCATGTTCATGAACGCACTATTATAGACGCGGTGCATGCCCAGCGTGCGCACGAAATATCCTTCCATCATCCAGAATGCTTCCGCTAAGAGGAGCGTATCCGGAGCTTCGCGCTGGATGCGCTCCACGACCTCGCGCCAAAACTCCATCGGCATGTGATGATCGAAATCTTCTTTCGTCATTGAATACGAGGCGCGGGAGGGAACTCCGCCGCCGGTTCCGGGCTGCGGATACCAGAGCCGCTGGAAATGTTTCTTCGCCAGCGTCATCGCCGCATCGAAACGGATAATGGGGAAGAGCCGCGCAACGTGAAGAATGGTTTGAATGACCGCTTCGCGCACTTCCGGGAGCAAATAATTTAGTTGCGCGGTATCATTCCACGGCATGTTGGTGCCGTCGTTGCCGTGATAGATGTAGCGCGTGTCGCCCGTCCAGCGGTCGAGGCGCTTAAACGTTACGGCGGCGTCCGATTTATTCCAGTAGCCGTCTTCGATGAAGATGCCGACGCGGTCATTGATGCTGAGATCAGGCCCGTTGTAGGAATATTTCGGATAGGGCGGCTGTCCAGTTTGAACGAACCAATCGGGATGTTCGATGACCCACCGCGAATCGATGCCCATGTGGTTGGGAACCATGTCGCTCGCCAAGCGTATGCCACGGTGTATGGCGCGGTCGCGCAGGTTGCGGTAGGCGCTTTCCCCGCCGAGTTCCGGGGCAATTTCGTAATCGTTCAGCGAATACGCCGAGGCCGCCGCTTCGATATTACCGTGGCGGTGCTTGATATTCTGCGATGCATAGCTCCGCTGCCAGAGGCCGATGATCCACAAGCCCGTGAATCCGCGCGAGGCAAGGAGATCGAGCTCTTCATTGGGGATTTCGTTGAGGCGCAGGATCAACCGCCCGTATTTTTTCGAGAGTTGATCGAGCCAAACGAAAACGGATTTCGCGATAAGCACACAACGCGGCATCCAACTGAGATCGGCGCTGAAGCGTTCGGGTTCGTATTCGTAATATTCACCTTTGAATTCCGAGACGGGGGCGGAGCCTTTATCGCCCCATCCGAAGAATCCCGCTTGCGTGACGTCGGTTGTTTTGGAGCGGTCGGCATGGGCGTGCGCTTCCATTGCGCGGACGAGTTCGAAATATCGCCCTTCTTCTTTCAGGAAATCCTGCGCGCGGAGCAGTTCTTCGAAGATCGGTAAACCGGCAAGAAGCGGTTCCCAATGCGTGCGGATGAATTCCAGTTGCGCCATCAACGATTCGGGCGCCGCCATGATCGGCGCTTTCAACAATTTGATGAGCGGGAGGCGATCAGGGCCGAACGCGGGTTGCTTATCGAAGAACGCATCGGCAGACGCGATTGCAGCGGAATATCCCGTCGTTTCTTTGAGATTGTCATCGTCGATCAATTCACGGGAAGCAG
>DATGFY010000302.1:0-11426 GCA_035308785.1 Bacteroidota bacterium
GCCGATTTGAAACGCGGGCGCTTCAAGATCGAGATAGCCGACCGAGTAGCCGAATGACCGCAGCCGCGTCATGAGGTCTCGTCCGTACGTGCGGTAGGCGAGCGTTTGCCCTCCGCCTCCGTGATACTCCGGGGGTAACAAATGAATTTCTTTATCGCCTTCGATCTTCACGCGGATTTCCGTTTGCGGCCATTCGTGATGATACGGAACGGTGAGGATGAAGATCCCCCCGGGTTTCAGGACGCGGAAGATTTCGCGGAACCCCTTTTCGTCCTCGCGGACATGCTCGAACACATCGGAGGCGATGACGATATCGAACGTATCGGCGTCGTAGGCGAGGTTCATGAAATCCGCATACTCGGTGAACGGCTTGCGCATCAGTTCCGAGTTTGGATTGTACTCCGTGTTATAATAGTCGAAGCGCTCCTTCAGCATCGGCGGGTAGGGGCCGCGGCCGCTGGATTCGAGGATGCGGACGTTCTTCATCGGCTTCCACGCAACGAGAGGCTGATCGTTCAAACTGAATTGCGCGCCGATGACATAGACGATGGCCCGGAGGCGGCTGGACGAACTGCAATTGGTGCAAATCTCGCCTTCGCGCGGATGTTCTTTCCGGACGAAGGTGCCGTCGTTGCCGCAGATGTTACAACGAGCTGTCACGAAAATCAATGATGAATGATGATTTCTGAATGATGAATATCAATCGAAAATGCTGAAGAACAAGACGCCGGATTTACTTTAGCGGGATGCTAAAAAATCCAATGGGTGTCATTCTGAGGAGCGAAGCGAACGAAGAATCTCCCAACGCAGTCGAATTCGATAGGTCGGAGATTCTTCTCGGAGTTTATCCTCGAATGTTTTTGTCGAGGACTCAGAATGACAATTTTGTTTGAGTTTTTCAACATTCTGCTAGAGTGATTTTATCAAGGTATCGACAATGCGGCCTGCGGCTTTGCCGTCGCCGTAGGGATTGGCTTTGGTTGCCATCTCGCGGTATGCGTTTGTATCGGAGAGGAGGCGCTGGGCCGTATCAAAAATTGTCTTGTACTCTGTGCCGACAAGTTTGGCCGTTCCCGCGTCGATTGCTTCCGGCCGCTCGGTTGTACTTCGAAGGACAAGAACCGGCTTGCCGAGGGTGGGAGCTTCTTCCTGCACGCCGCCCGAGTCGGTCATGATTAAATAGCATTTATTCATCAACTGCACGAATGGGCGGTAATCGAGCGGCTCTATCAAATGTACGCGCGGGACGCCTTCGAGAATCTCTTTGGCGGTCTTCTGCACGTTCGGGTTCGGGTGAACGGGATAGATCAGTTCGACGTCGGGGTTGCCGGTGACGAGATCGCGGCAGGCGGAGAAGATATTCTTCATCGGCTCGCCGAAATTCTCCCGCCGGTGCGAGGTCAATAAAATGACGCGGCGGTTGGTAAAATCGATCGCGTTCAGGCGCGGGTCGGTGAATTTGTATGCCGGATCGACGATCATCAGCAATGCATCGATTACAGTGTTGCCGGTGACAAAAATCTTATCCGCGGCGATTCCTTCTTTGAGCAGATTCTGTTTGCCCCATTCCGTCGGGGGAAAGTGGAAATCTGTGAGCCGTGTGGTCAACTGCCGGTTGATCTCTTCGGGATAGGGGTTGAATTTATTCCACGTCCGCAGGCCCGCTTCGACGTGACCAACCGGAATTTTGAAATAATAGGAGGCAAGCGAAGCGGCAAACGTTGTCGTCGTGTCGCCTTGCACGAGGAGGACGTCGGGACGCTCTTTTGCGAGCACGGGTTTGATCTCTTCGAGCACTGCGGTCGTCACATGAAACAGGTCCTGATCGTGCTTCATGATGTTGAGATCGTAATCGGGCTTGATGTTGAACACCTCAAGCTCCTGATCGAGCATCTGGCGGTGCTGGGCGGTGACGATGGTGATGTGCCCCACCTTGCGACGCTCAAGCTCTTTGACGACCGGCGCCATCTTGATTGCCTCGGGGCGCGTTCCGAACACGACAGCGACTTTCATGCGGGTTTCTTCAGCAAATAGAGCACGCCGGAAACCATCAACTCACGCAATCCCGGAATTGCGCCCACAACGCTCGCATCCATCGGCGTAAGTCCGAACCGGATATGGTTGGGGCCGATGATGTAAAACTTCTTGTTGGATATGTTCAATCCGGATTCGCGCACAACTTTTTCGAACTTGCCGATGCCCATTTTCAAGCGGCCGAGCTTTTGGATCTCTTCGATGAACGCCGGTTCCTCGTTCGGGAGTTTCGGCATAATGGTAGAAAGCCCGAACGGCATGAGATGAAAAAACGGCATCTTGCCGAACTTCGAGCGCAGGAACTGCTGGTGCGCGCCGAATGCGGAATAGTAGGGTGGGAAGGTGATGAAGATCGAGCCGTTCGGCTTCAGGTAAGCCGTGAGGCGGCGCAGAACCTCGGCCTTGTGGTCGAGGTGCTCGAAGACATCGTGCAACAGAACGAGATCGAATTTCTCCCCGGCAGCGGGAGGAGGATCGGCGTAGATGTTGCCCAACGCAACGTCCAGATTCCTGCTATCCTGCATCGCTTTGGCGAGCTCGATGCGGCGCGGTTCGATATCGAACCCTTTGCATGTCATCCCGGCATCGTAAAACACCGCGATGCCGCCGCCATCGCCGCAGCCGATATCCAGCAGCGACGCGCCCTCGATGGGCACGCCCCAGTTGCGCAAAATGGGCAGCAGATACTTGGCGACGACGTCGTACTCGTACTGCCAATAAAATTTATCGTGTTCGGTAACTTGCATTTATTTTGCCAGCTCTTCGATTGCTTCGATCATCGTATCCCATGAATACTTCTTCTTTTCGATTGCGTCATTGGCGGAGAACTCCGCCTGACGGCTCTCGCGGTAATATCGTGCGATCGCGTCTGCCAATGCTTGCGGATTATCCGGCGAAACGATGAAGCCCGTTTTGTTATCGAGGATGACTTCCGCGAGGCCGCCAACGTTTGTTGCAATGACGGGTTTGTTGAAATTATATGCTATCTGCGCGATGCCGCTCTGTGTCGCCGATAGATAGGGCAGCACGACCAAATCTGACGCGCTGAAATACGCCCCCACCTGATCGTTCGGAACATAGTTCGAAACGAAATGGACGGACGAATTGATCTTCAATTCTTTTGCCAGCGAACGGTATTTTTGTTCGTCATCGTAAAATTCGCCGACAACGAGCAGGAGCGTATCGCGTTGCGCTTCGTCCTGAAGCAAATTCCGGAATGCTTCAAGCAATACTGCAAGTCCTTTGTATTTCCGGATATAACCGAAGAATAAGATAACGTTTTTTGACCGAATCCCAAGCGTTTCCCTCGCCTCGGCTTGAGGTATGGCCTGACCGAAATTTTCATAAACAGGGTGCGCAATCTTCTTGTATTTTGCGCCGGGGACAAGTTTAAGAAGGTCGCGCTCGACCGAATCGGATTGCACGATGAAGCAGTCCGCCTGACGGAACGCATACTTCGTGAACGCAATATCGCCGGGGCGGCGCTCGTGGGGAATAACGTTATCGCAGATGAAAAGCGCCTTTGCCGGAGTGCGTTTCTTCACGAACTTCGCAATCGTGCCGAAGCACGGTCCGAAAAACGGCAGCCAGTACTTGAAAATAAGAAGATCGGGTTTCATCGCCGCGATGCGCTTTGCGACGCTGAGCCAGTTGAAGGGATTGATCGAATCGATAAGCTGCGGCGCGGGGGAGAGGCGCATTTCTTCGGAGGCGTTGCCGCTTTCTTCCTGTGTCTTGCCGGGGAACAGGAACGCCGGGTACTGGCGCAAAAAGGTGATGGTCTCGACGGTGTGCCGCTTCGCTAAGCGGGTGGCGAGGATGCCGTTATAATGCGCGATCCCGCCTCTCAGCGGGAATGCGGTGCCGACGATGACGATCTTCATGGTCGATCGGTTCGTCCGCCATCACTTCGATCCCAAAAGCCGCTTAACCGATCCGAGGACGGTATCGACCTTCAGGTACTGCATGCAGTTGTTGGGGCAGACCGGGGAGTAATAACACGAGCATTCGAAATCGGGTTCGAGAATCTCGCCGCGCCCGTACAATTCGAATTCGTGCTTGTTAAAGATATTATTGAACAGCACGATCTTCTTCTTCATGCCGATCGTGAGGTGCATACCCATTGTCACCGCAGTCACGACGAGATCGCATTGATCGATTTCGCTGATGAAGGTGGTGAACGGGAAATGCCCAAGGTAGGCCGCGCCGCTTTCGTGCGCGATCTTCAGGTTCTTTTCGTGTTCCTGCTCGCCGCCCAGGAGCAACGGGAGATATCCGGCAGCGGTTAACTTGCGGGCAAGCTCGACCCAGTTCGGCATTGGCCAGAGGCGCGAGGTCCATCTTCCGCCGCAGCCGGTGTTCAAGCCGACAATTTTTTTATCGTGCGGGAGATTCCACTCTTTCGCCGGGGGTTCCGGCATGATATATTCTTCGCCCGTGAAGGGGAAGCCGCACATTTCAAAAATTTCCTGTTGGTAGCACTTTGTGTTCGCTTTGCTGTAATCATCGAACAGGCCGGTAAGATATTTGTGCTCGGCGGCCGCATCGGCGGGAATGCACTTGCCGTCTTTTAACAGGAAGCCCTTCTTTATCTTTGCATTGGCCAGCGATGCGATGGCGCATGCCTCGCGGTCTTTATCGAGATTATACACGATATCGAACGGCGTCGCCATAATGATTGAAATACTCTGCGGATTGAACGGCAGAATGCGGTCGATCGTTTTCGGGAGAATCTCAGGCGAAAGCGTCAGCCACCAGATTTCGGCATGGGGCGTTTCCGCTTTCAGCTTATGGAGCAGGGGCGTCGTGCGGATGACGTCGCCGAGCGCGCCCAGCTTGACGATGAGGATGCGCAGGGAGGTGCGTTCGTAATGGGGGCAGTCGTTGCCATTATCGTCCACGCAATGGACGCCGAACTGCTTATGGGGTTGGCAGGGAATATCGCCGCGGAAGAACCGGCAGTCCCTCTTGAGTTGATCGATTGTCATCGGCTTTGCCGGATTTACTTAAACTGTTCGCGGATCGAGTATTCGTCGGTCGAAGTCAGCCGTGTCTTGGTGATCATTTCGCCGAGCAATCCGACCGAAATAAATTGTATGCCGACAATGATCATCAGGATGCCGCCGGTAAAGAGCGGCCGGTTGCTGAGGGCCATCCCGTACATGAATTTCATGATGCCGAGATAAAGATCGATGCCGAAGCCGATGAGGAAAAATACGAATCCCCAGAAACCGAACAGGTGCATCGGGCGCTGGAGGTAGCGCGTGGTAAAGAGCGCCGTGAGGAGATCGAGGAAGCCCTTCCAGAACCTGCCGATGCCGAACTTGGTTTTGCCGAATTTTCGGGCGCGGTGCTGAACCTGCATTTCGCCGATCTTAAAGCCCTGCCAATGCGCGAGCACAGGGATGTACCGATGAAGCTCGCCGTAAATTTTCAGATCTTTCACGACCTCGCGGCGGTACGCCTTTAGACCGCAATTGAAATCGTGGATCTTGATGCCCGTCATGATCGAGGTGACGGCGTTGAAAAACTTGGAGGGGATCGTTTTCGTGATCGGGTCGTGGCGCTTGCGCTTCCAGCCGGAGACGAGGTCATACCCTTTCTTAAGCTCGTTGATGAGCGAGGGGATCTCTGCAGGATCGTCCTGGAGATCGGCGTCCATGGTGATGACGTATTCTCCGCGTGCGTTCTGGAAGCCGACCGAGAGCGCTGCCGACTTGCCGAAGTTCCTGCGGAAGCGGATGATCTTCACGCGCTTGTCGCGGTGGCGCAGATCGTGGAGCACGCGGGCAGAGCCATCGGTGCTGCCGTCATCGACAAAAATAATTTCGTAATTGCCTGAGCGGTGGAGCGCGCTGCGGATCTGTTCGTACAGTTCTTTGAGCGATTGCTCTTCATTGTAGAGAGGTACGATGATCGAAATTTCCGAAGGGCCGTGAGACTGGCTGCCGGAACGTTCGCCGCGGTCTCTTCCCCGATCGTCTTGCTGCCGTTCGCCGCGGTTGTCGCGGCGGTTATCGTACCGCTGCCGGCCGCGCTGCGGAAATCTGCCGCGGTTGTCCTGCCGCTCACGCCGTTCGCCTTCTGCGGGCTGTGACGGTTGAGCGGGTGCTGAACCTGATGCCTGCGGAGCCGGCTGTTGTGCGGGCTCGGGAGACGATTGCGGTGGCGGTTGCGGAGCGGGTGAAGATTGGGGCGGAATGCCTGACTGCTGGCTGTTTTCCGTATTTTGTTCGTCCATTTTTATAAGTATTAATGCATTATCTGATAGAAAAGTACGATAAAATTGGGTGAATTACAAAGGTTGCTTTTGAGGGCAAGAAAGAACCCGATATTATTGCGGGTTTTAGTGTCGTCGGGTCTTACGACCCGGCGACGTAGGTGTTGGGCTCAGATTCGGTCGGGTCGTAAGACCCGACCGCACTCTAATATTCATATAACTCTCTCGGTCCAACACCTGTTCAGACTGATGTTTTCTTCCGTCGAGGAGCAAGGATATTGAGGGAACGGCGGATGGTTTTCTCATCCACGAGTTGGTTGGTCACGTACTTGTGTAAAACGCTCGAGATCAAAGTTTGGTAGGGGATGCCTTCCTCCTGCGAGCGTTTCCTCAGTTCCGCCAACGCCGACTCGGAAATCCGGATGTTAATGTTCCGCGTCTTGCGAATCTTGCCGAGGGTGTGCTCGATTTTTCTCAGTGTTCCTTTCGATACGGGTCGAAATGAGCCCGCTGTTCGTTCGATTTCTCTTTCCTCTTTGTTTAGTTTTGTTTTCATGGCAATTTGTCTCCATACATAGATTGAAATTTGCGGCTCGGGTAGATCGTCTTCAAGATGATATTGTCGTCCGAATCAATGATGAATGGTACTACATGGATGTATCCATCAATCGGCACGAGAAAAATATATTGTCCTTTTCGCGCGGAGTTTTCTAGGACGGCAACGTATCTTTTCTGCAGAATCAACTCCGATACGGTTTCGAACGAAATACCGCGTTCGGCGATGAGCTTCTTATTCTTTCGTTCGTCCCAGAGTATTTTCACGCTGTAATATATGACAAAGTATATACAATGTCAATATACGACTTTTATCGCCTCCACAGTCAGCGTGGCAGTGAGGAATTATGCGTATTCCTCTGCAGAACTCAACCCCTGCCCCGTCGTTCGTAGAACGACGGGGGCTTCCCCTTCTCTTGGTCCGCCGCGGCGGACAAGAGAAGGGGACGGGAGGGGATGAGTTCGGGTTCCGAATTAGCGTCGTCGGGCTCAGATTCGGTCGGGTCGTAAGACCCGACCGCACTCTAAAAACGACCCGACCGCACTTTAAGCCTCCGAGGCGTAGTGCCGGTCCACCCCTTGCCTGCCCTCTGCCGAAGGCGGATTAATGGAGGGTTCACTTCCCTCCCTATTGATTTTCTCATTCTTTTCCCGTATAATAAAAAAGTTTTTTCCTCCGTTTTCCTCCTCCTAACGGATCATCGAACGGGCAATCGTATCGGCAATCAATCTCTGAAACTCAGCAGGGGTACAATGCGCCTCACCCTGCGAAGAGGGAGATCTCCCGGTATGAGATGACGCACGGGCGGGATGAAGGTGTAGTTCTATGTGCGTGTTTAACAATCTGTAAGGATTTTTGCGATGATTCATTCTACCCGGCTTTCCACAGTTCAATCAATGTTCCGCTGTGCCGTCTTCGCTGCGGCGCTGTGCCTTTGCGGCAGCGCTGCGCGTGCGCAATTTGCATTGCAAGGCGGCCCGCTGACCGGCGGCCGCAACGGCCAAGGACAATCGGTCGCCATTTCCGCCGACGGTAATACAGCCGTGTCCGGAAGCCCCCTTGATAATTATGGCGCAGGTGGCATTCTGGTGTTTACACGGTCTAACGGCGTGTGGACGCAACAGGGCAACGAACTCGCCGGGACAGGCGCGGTCAGCAATGCCAGCCAGGGATGGTCGGTTGCGATGTCCGCCGACGGCAAGACCATCGTTGAGGGCGGCTACACCGATAGCGTGGGCGGCGTGTGGGTGTTCGCCTTAACCGATACCGGCTGGGCGCAGCAAGGCAATGAGCTGATCGGGACGGGCGGGGCCGGCTCTCCACAGCAGGGATGGTCTGTTGCGATTTCCGGCGATGGGAAGACGATCGCCGAGGGCGGTTACACCGATAACAGCAACGCGGGCGCCGTATGGGTGTTCACCTTAACCGATAGCGGCTGGATGCAACAAGGTATTAAGCTTGTTGGGACGGGCGCCGGTGGAGGCCCCCGAGGGGGAAACACTTCCTCCCTACAAGGAACTTCCGTGACCCTCTCTGCCGATGGGAGTACTTTGATCGAAGGTGGATCTAAAGATAGTAGTGGAAGAGGCGCCGTGTGGGTGTTTACCCGCGCTGATAACGTTTGGACGCAGCAAGGCAATAAACTTGTCGGGACAGATCCCGGATGGACGGGGGTAGCCGAAGGGACTTCTCTTGCAATATCTGCCGATGGAAAGACGTTCGTCGAAGGCAGTCCCACCGCCAATCCACATATGCCCATCAATTCCGCGGGCGCTTTCTGGGTTTTTGTGCTGACCGATAGCGGCTGGCAGCAGCAAGGCGGCGCGCTTTCGGCGACGGGAGGGTACGCCGACGCACAACAAGGGACGGCTGTGTCAATCTCGTCCGACGGCAATACGATCGCGGAGGGCGGTCCTTTCGCTAACATCGATCACAACAATTCGGGAGCTGTGTGGGTATTCACCCGGTCGAACGGCGTCTGGAGCCAGCAGGGGAATAGTTATTTCACGACGGGCAACGATGCCATAGCAGCCATGGAAGGAACCTCCGTCGCCCTTGCGGGCGACCGGCATACGCTCATTGCCGGCGCTCCGGGTTACGCTAATTATGATAGTGCTGCGGACGGTGCTGCGTTTGTCTATGCCGGCGAGTATGTGTTGGCTGCTGCAGCGGGAACGGGAGGAACGGTCAACCCCCCCGATACGACCTATGCGGGCTGGGCGACGGCGCAGGCGTATACGATGTCGCCTTCCGCCAACTACCACGTCGATACCCTGATCGTTGATGGCAATGCGGTCGATTCGACGACGAGCTATACATTCAATAATATTACGGGCGCACACAGCATCCGCGCCGTCTTTTCTAACCTCTGGAAGATTACGGCAAGCGCCGGACTCAGCGGCAGCATTGCGCCTTCGGGTACGGTGCCGGTCGTTAACGATAGCAGCCAGTCGTTTTCCTTTACGCCCGATCCCGGCTGCCGTGTCGATTCCATTGTGATCGACGGAGTTTCGTTTACGCCGATTCCATCGTACACATTTGCGAGCGTCACGACGCCCCATACAATCCGCGTCACATTTGTCGTCCCGGGCGCGACGCGGCTCTTCACCTATCAGCCCCGCTGGAATCTCGTCTCGTTTCCATTTTCCGATACGGTCGGCGTGCGGCAGACGATATTTCCTTCGAGCAGCACGCAGGCATTTTCATATTCCGGCGGCTACCACGGTTCCGATACGCTCGCTCAGGGGACGGGCTACTGGCTAAAATTCCCAAATTTTGATGCCACGCTCCTTGCCGCACTCCCGTTAAACCGCGATACGATTGCGGTGACCGATGGCTGGAATATGATCGGCTCGGTGTCGTCGTCGGTGCCGGTCGCGGGGATTGTCCCGCTGGGCGTCACCTTCTCGGGCCGCGCGTGGGGATACAGCAACGGCTACACGATAGCCGACAGCATACTGCCGGGACAAGGATACTGGATTCATGTTGCGGGTTCAGGCCATGTTGTTTTGGATGACGGCCTCCTGCCGAAGTCGGCTCCGAAAAATTCCACCGTATCCGGCGCGGCGCTCATGTCGGCGCTTTCGCATTTCAATATGCTGACATTGCGCGACGCCAACGGGAACGTTCAACAATTATATCTCAGCGGCACACCGTTCGATCAATCGGCCTACCTGTTGCCTCCCGTGCCGCCCGCGGGCGTCTTCGATGCCCGTTTTGCATCGCAATCAATGGCTGAGCCGTTCATTTCAGGAACCGGGCAGGTTCAGTCGATTAAGATCTATCTCTCTTCGGCTCAACTCCCCCTGACGGTGACGTGGACACGGAAAGAACAGAACACGTGTCAATTTATCCTTCGCGATGGAACCGGGGCCCGGGTAAATCTAACGGACGGGAAAACCGTTCGCATCAACAACGCCGACCTGACGCTGGATGCCGTGCCGCTGCCGAAGATCTATGCCTTGAAGCAGAATTATCCCAATCCGTTCAATCCAACGACGACAATCGAATACGCATTGCCCGTGAGTGCGCATGTTTCGCTATCGATCTATAACCTCCTCGGGCAAGAAGTGGCGACGCTCGTCAACGGTGAGCAGGAGGCGGGCTATCAATCGGTTACGGTGAACGCAAACAATCTCCCGAGCGGATTGTATTATTACCGCTTGACGGCGGGAGCGTTTACGGATGTGAAGAAGATGATGGTTGTACGATAAGTCCGAAGTTCGAATTTAAAAAACTCTGCCCCTGCATTCGTGGTAGTCGCAACCTTCAGGTTGCGTGTGTTTTGAGACGCAAAACTACCTTCTGGTGCCGTCGGGTCTTATGACCCGCACTCTACATTGTCGCAACCCCGAACGTATGGGAGAACCCGTCATCATCGGTGACGAAGAACTCAATCTGCCCATAGTCTCTGTCAACGATGTCAGAGACCTCATATCCAAGCTGCTTCAATCGCTCCCTTGTCTCATGCAGGTCAGATGGTGACCAGTAAAGAGAGATGCCGTTGTAGTCTTTCGGTTTCATCGGTGTTCCGGCTCTTTGATTGAGCCAGAAAGAGACGTGTTTGTTGTGTACCATGCAGCCGATCAGCTTGCCTTCCCGCCGCATTTCCCGGTCCACCGTAAGGCCGAGGCCCTCAACCCAAAAGCGCAGACTTTTTTCAATATCGGCGCTGGGGATTACGGGAATGCACGAGGTCATAAGTACGTTGTCTCGCATAGTGAATTCAGAAGAAGGTTGCGTTTATTCAAAAACTATGCCATTTTTATCTGTTTCGTGTGGAAACCGTCACAATATCAACAAGTCGATGCGAGGGAGTTTTTACTTTTGCTTCCTCACCGCAATGATTGGCTTGCCATTTCGTTGAAAACGAAGACCCGTAACTTCAAAGGTTCGCTCGTCACGGTCAAACTTTAATAGAACCGTGTGTCCGGAGGCAAGATCGTAGCCGACAAATTGATCGGCCGAAACGGGTTGAAGATGAAGAACGGTCGGCGTAACAATATCCATCGGCCCGATGCCAACGTTCTTGCCTCCGCGAGAAATATATCGGAGGAAGAAATTTGCCTTCTCGCCTTTGAACTCGACAGTCGTCTCAAGAGCGCCCGGCTGCATGGC
>DATGFY010000303.1:0-5935 GCA_035308785.1 Bacteroidota bacterium
CCGAAAGAAGGCATGATCCTCGTGACCAGCAAGCTCTATCTCGGTGTTACTGAAGAGTACACTGAGACCCACGCGCACGTTCCCTTTCTCGAAGGTAAGAGCAGCATCGGTAGATTAGGGATCGATATTCATGCAACGGCAGGAAAGGGCGACATCGGTTTTTGCAATACCTGGACGCTGGAAATCTCCGTCCGCCAGCCGGTACGCATCTATGCCGGCATGCCGATCGGCCAGCTCATCTATTTTATGGTTGACGGCAAGATCGATGTTCCGTATAACCGGAAACGCTCCGCCAAATATAACAAGCGCACCGTCAAGCCGGTCGAATCGATGATGTGGAAGAATTTTAAGTAGGGCTGACTCATCCCCCCGGCCACTATGAGGGCAAAAGACGCCGAAGGCGTCCAACGTTTATAGGAATTAGTATACACCGTTTTATCGACCCCGTAGGGGCCGCACTTTTCACCATCACTGAAAGCTAAACCATGAAAAATATCTTCATCACAATTCTTGTTGGTATTCTGTGCGCCGTTCCGGTATCGTCGAGCGTGTTCGCGCAAGCCAAACGCCCGATGGAACTCGAAGACATGTTCCGCGCTAAGCGCGTGGCAGATCCGCAGGTATCGCCCGATGGGAAGTGGGTCGCCTACACCGTCACCATCGTCGATAAAGAGAACAACTCGACCAACAGCGACATCTGGGTTGTTCCTTCCGGCGGCGGAGAGGCGAAACAACTGACGAACAGCCCCAAGCAAGACCGCCATCAACGCTGGTCGCCCGACGGCAAGCGCATCGCATTCGAATCGAACCGCGACGGCTCGTTCCAAATCTATACGATGTCGAATGACGGCTCTAACGTCAAGCAACTGACGACGATCTCGACTGAAGGTACGCAGCCCGTCTGGTCGCCGGACGGAAAATGGATTGCCTTCGTTTCCGCCGTCTATCCGGAATTCTCCGATAAGCCGTTTAAAGAGAGCGATGCCGCGAACAAAGGCAAGCTGGATGCAATTGAAAAGAGCAAGGTGAAAGCGCATATCATCACGAAATTGCTCTATCGCCATTGGGATAGCTGGGTGAACGACATGCGCCAGCACATGTTCGTGGTTCCTTCGGACAGCGGCGAACCGCGCGACCTGACGCCCGGAGACCGCGACGCATCGCCGACTTCGTCAACCTTCTCCACTGGCGACGATTATGATTTCTCGCCCGACAGCAAAGAGCTTGCCTACACCGCGACGCCCGTCCCTGTGCATGACGAATCGTGGAGCACCAATCACGATATTTACACCGTGAATCTCGCAACGGGCGAGCGGAAACAAATCACCACGAACAAGGCGGCCGATATCACACCACGCTACTCTCCCGACGGGAAATATATCGCTTACCGCGCTCAGGAGAAACCCGGCTACGAGTCTGACAAATGGCAGTTGCTGGTCTATAACCGCGCGACAGGCGCAACGAGGTCGCTCACAAAAACATTCGATTCATGGGTGGAAGAGTTCACCTGGAACCCGAACAGCACGGTTTTGTATTTCGGCGCGGAAGAAAAGGGGCAGAAAGCCATCTGGTCGGTCTCCATCAAAGGCGACGACGTGAAGAAAGTTGTTGAAGGCGGCACGAACGGCGACGTCGTCATCTCGAACGACGGGACGATGTTGTATTTCAGCCGCGCGTATTATACTCGGCCTGTGGAGATTTATGCCGCAGGAATCGACGGGAAGGGAGCGAAAGCAATCACCAATGTGAACGATGCGCTGTTCAGTCAGATCGCCTATACTGAGCCGGAGCAGGTGACGTACACCGGAGCAGCGGGGGCGAAGGTGCAAATGTGGATCATCAAGCCGCCGATGTTCGATGCGACCAAAAAGTATCCGTATATCCTGTGGGTACACGGCGGGCCGCAAGGCGCGTGGCTCAATGCGTGGTCGAACCGCTGGAATCCCGAACTCTGGGCGGCGCAGGGATATGTCCTCGCGCTTCCGAATCCCAGAGGCAGCACGGGTTTCGGACAAAAGTTCGTTGCCGAGATCAGCAAAGACTGGGCCGGCAAAGTCTATACCGATGTGATGAACGGGCAGGCATATATGGAAAAACAGCCGTACGTCGATGTGAAGCATATGGCGGCCGCGGGCGCATCGTACGGCGGCTACTTCATGAACTGGCTCGAAGGTCATACCGACCGGTTCAAGACAATCGTCACGCACGACGGCGTTTATAATTTTTCGAGCATGTACGGCGTGACCGATGAGACATGGTTCGAGGAATACGAGCACGGCATCCCGTGGGAGACGAAGGCGTCCGATAAAGACTCCCCCAACAACTACGTGAAGAATTTCAAGACGCCGATGCTCATTATCGATAACGAAGGCGATTACCGCGTGCCGTTCGATCAGGGCGCGCAGTTGTTCACCGCGCTCCAGCGCAGAGGGATCGCCTCGAAGATGCTCGATTTCCCCAACGAAGGCCATTGGGTATTGAAACCGCTCGACAGTGAGCTGTGGCATAAGACGATTTTCGATTGGCTGGCGCAATATTTAAAGCAATAATTTCAATGAAACAATCCGTTCCATTTCTCAAAAAACTCCGGTCGATCCAGCGGAAAAATAATTCGCTGCTCTGCATCGGGCTGGATACCGACCCGTTGAAGGTGCCGGAATTCCTCTACGAGTACGGCGACCCGCAGTATGAGTTCAACCGCCGGATCATCGATGCGACGAAAGACATCGTCTGTGCCTATAAACTGAACGTAGCGTTCTACGAATCGGTCGGCGAGCACGGCTGGTACACGGTGCACCATACCCTTGCGCGCATCCCGGAAGAAATCGTTACCATCGGCGACGGGAAACGGGGCGATATCGCCTCTTCTGCCGAGCGGCAGGCGCACCTGTTGTGCGGCGATTGGGAATTCGCGGCATCGACCGTCAGCCCGTACATGGGACGCGATTCGGTCGAGCCGTTCGCGAAGCGCCGCGACCAGTGCGCATTTGTTCTTGCGGTGACATCCAACCCCGGCGCGAAAGATTTCCAATACCTCAAGGTCAACGGCAAACCGTTGTACGAAAAGGTCGTTGCCCAAGCGAAGAAGTGGAACACCAAGAAGAACATCGGCCTCGTCGTCGGCGCTACCCGGCCCGCGGAATTGAAGCGTGTCCGCTCCCTCGCACCCGATATGCCGATCCTAATTCCGGGCATCGGTGCGCAGAAGGGCGACCTGGAAGCGACTGTCCGTTACGGCTGCGATAAGAAAGGCGAACTCGCTCTCATCAATATCGGCCGTGCGATTATTTACGCATCGAACGGAGAGGATTTTGCCGAGAAAGCCCGCGCCGCCGCGCTTTCCTATCGCGATAAAATGAACGAGGTTCGGGAGAAGTATTTCTAGAACAATCAACGGCCTGTCATTCTGAGCGAAGCGAAGAGCCTCCGCCATTTGTCTAATCCTCAACCGTTGAGATTCTTCGCTGCGCTCAGAATGACATTTAGATGGAGGTTGCGCCCTTCGAGGCATCGAGTCATAACGTCCATACATTAATCTCATGTCAAAGGCGAACCAGACATACGAAATCCCCGAGCGTTTCCTTCGGCAGCTTTGGAAGACGAAGCAGTTCGAGACCTCGGCGCTCTATTCCGCCGATGGCAAGCCGGTTGAAGTTCTCTCCACCGGTGTTCTAAACGCCGACGGCGGGCCGGACTTTTCCGGCGCGCGGGTGCGCATCGGCGGGATCATTTACCGGGGCGATATCGAGCTGCATAAGAACATCGCCGAATGGAAGCAGCACTCCCACCATCTCGATCCCAAATATAATTCGGTTATTCTCCACGTCGTCTTGCGCGGCAATCTCGACGAGGTTCCGCAAACGACAAAGAGCTCCCGCGTGATTCCGGTATTGGTGCTCGAAAAATACCTCTCCATGCCGTACCACGAGCTGTGGGCCACGATGATCCTCGGCGAACGGGCCGAGCGTATCGATTCGATCAAATGTTTTTCGCGCAATGCGGAAGTCGAATCGCCGTTGATCAAATCGTGGCTGGGCAAGCTGGCGGTGGAGCGGATCGAGCTGAAAGTGCACAAGTATGAAGACGGACTGCGCGAACTTGTCAACGAACAGCGGCTGGCGGTGAAAGAGCCGGTCTCGGGATACATCGAAATTCCGTTCGGTGTGAACCCGGAGGACCTGCCGCCTCCCGGGCCGACATTCACCGCGCGCGATTTTGCACGGCGGTCGCTATGGCACCAGTTGATCTACGAAGGCATTTTGGAAGCGCTCGGCTACTCAAAGAACCAGACGCCGTTCGCCAAGCTGGCGAGAAACCTGCCCCTATTCCGCATCGATGAGATGCTTGGCGGCAAAGGCGTGCACGACATGCTCCAAATCGAAGCGATGCTGTTCGGCGCCGCGGGGTTGATCCCAACAAGGTTGCCCAAAGAAACAGGTGACGCAGAGTACGTCAAGAAACTCCAGCTTGCGTGGAGCAAGCACCAAAAGAGTTACCGCGGCGCAATCCTCAATGAAGCCGAGTGGCAGTTCTTCCGGCTGCGGCCGGAGAATTTCCCGACGCTCCGCATCGCAGGTGGGGCGCGGATTATCCGCCGGATTCTGCATGAGAATTTCTTTCAGACGCTGATTCAGACAGTGAAAGACCGGGAACTTTCAGGGAAGAAAAAACTAGAGAAGATCGAATCGCTTCTCGTTGTGCCTTCGGATGGGTTCTGGCAAAACCATTATAACTTCGATTCTATTTCAAAGAAACCAGTTCCAACTTTGGTCGGCGGGAAGCGAGCGCAGGAGATCATCGTCAATGTCCTCGCGCCGGTCTGTTTTTTGTATGCGAGGATCTTCAAGGATAAGGAAGTGCGGCAGGGAACGCTGACGATGCTCAACTCCTGTCCGCCGCTATCGGATAATACGGTTGTCCGCACAATCGACGAACAGCTTGTGAAAACAAAACTGAAGCTCGATTCCGCAATGCTCCAGCAGGGAGCGTTGCAATTGTATAAGTTTTATTGTTTGGAAGAGCGTTGCGCGGAATGCGCGGTGGGGAAAGTGGTTTTTGACGGTGAAGCGTAAGAAAGTAAGAAGATGAGAAGGTGAGAAGGTGAGAGAGTGCTTCTTCCTATTACCCTAAGGAGCTTCCTCTAATCATATCGGTCCAACCTAAACTTCTCTCCAAGATATAACCGTCTCGCCTCAGGATCGTTCGCGAGATATTCCGGCGTCCCTGTTTTCAGGATTTTTCCTTCGAACATTAAGTATGAGCGGTCGGTAATGGACAACGTTTCATGCACGTTGTGGTCCGTTACCAAAACGCCGATACCGCGGTTCTTCAAGGCCTGGACGATATGCATGATGTCTTCTACGGCGATAGGGTCGATGCCGGCAAACGGCTCATCGAGCAAGATAAACTGTGGATCGGTGGCTAAGGCGCGGGCGATCTCGGTTCTGCGTCGCTCTCCGCCCGAAAGCATGTAGCCCTTGCTCTTGGCAATCGACGTCAACCCGAAATCCTCCATGAGCTTCGAGCATCGCTCCTGCCGCTCCGCTTTCGTCAGTTTCTGCATCTCTAGCACGGCGAGAAGGTTCTCTTTCACCGAGAGTTTCCGGAACACCGACGCTTCTTGCGGCAAATAGCCGATTCCCATCCGGGCGCGCTTGTACATGGGAGCGCGTGTGATTTCGGCGGCATCGAGATATACCTTGCCCTCGTTGGGTCGGATCATGCCGACGATCATAAAGAACGTTGTGGTCTTGCCGGCGCCGTTCGGACCGAGGAGTCCCACGACTTCCCCCTGCTTCACCTCAAGCGAAACACCGTTAACAACGGTGCGCTTCTTGTAGCGCTTGCAGAGACTATCGGTGCGGAGTATTTTGGGATCCATGCGTTAACTTTGTGGCCGATCGTACGAAGAGTAACTCACCCTAAATCCCTCTCT
>DATGFY010000304.1:0-4180 GCA_035308785.1 Bacteroidota bacterium
GGAAAACTGGGCCAAGACTGCGACGGGATTATGATTGGAGGACTCCCATGTAACGGGAGAAAGGTCGGCAAAAATTTTCTGCGCGCCGGGGTTCCAGCTCCACCATACATTCAACGCAAGGTTGCGGAGGCGATGCTGCAGATCGGCGTCGGACTTTCTCGATTTCATTTTCAACAGGTGCTCATTTTTTTATTAGGTTTCTAATATAGGGATTTTTCTAGAGAGATGCGATGATTTGCAATGAACGGAGGGAACATTGAGAAGCGAATTACCGAAACATTTACCTAATTCCGGAAGCCATGGCGGCACCGGAGTACCAAAGGAAGGTTAATTCGTGGTTCGATTCTGAGCGGTCATTAACATGGGTGCTTGGTTAAGCTCAATCCAGTATTTCGCAAGCTCAACGACCGATTCGATGAACAAGTCATAATCGATCGGTTTCACCACATAGCTGCTTGCGCCGTTCTGATAGCTCTTGACTACATCGGAATCTTCGCGCGAGGACGTGAGCATGACGACGGGGATCATCCGCGTGCGCTGGTTTTCCTTAACGCGCCGCAACACTTCGAAACCATCGATCTTGGGAAGATTGATGTCGAGGAAGATAATGTGCGGGAGGTGGTTTGGGTTTCTTGAGGAATAGCTTCCCGAAGCGAACAGAAAATCCAGCGCCTCAGCGCCATCAGAGACTACAGCGATGTGCTTATCGAGGCCACGCTTGCTGAATGCGCGCATAGCGAGTTCGACGTCGTTCGGATTGTCTTCAACAAGAAGAATTTCGAGTTTCGGTTCCATGGGGTTGTATGGTTCCTAACAGTTATATTGGTCAAAATGAAATATAAGGAAATATTCGAAAATCCCGCATCCACCCTTTCTGACCCCTGACGGGCGTCACACCATGCTTGAAAAATGGCGAATCTTAGTCCTATTGTCAAGTTATGTGGCATTATTCCGGTCTAATAACTCTGCCAGATGGAGGGGCAATTTTCCCGTCGCCTGAAAGACCTGTTCGCGGCAACTGAAACCATCGGCAACGAATACTGATGATTCCGGCATCGACCTCACAGTCGGCAATACCGACAATTCGCCGATCTTTTGGGAAATCTCGTAATGCTCACGTTCGAACCCGAACGAACCGGCCATCCCGCAACATCCTGAATCGAGAGCGTTCACACTCATCCCAAGTGTGCGGAGAATCTCCGCATCGGCAGTGGTCCCCATGACGGCTTTGTGCTGGCAATGACCGTGGTAAGTTACGTCGCCGGCCGCCTTCGGCATCTTGGCCACCGCGCCCGAGTTTGAAAGAAACTCGGCGAGAGTAAAGACCTGCGTTGAGAGGCGTTTCGCAGTTTCATCGTTCGGAAAAAGGTTCGGCAGCTCATCACGAAAGACGGCCACGCAGCTTGGCTCGAGTCCAACAATCGGCGTACCGTTCACGATCTGCGGATGCAGCGTCGTGAGCGTTTGCCGCAAGAGCTTCTTTGCGAGATGCAGAAAGCCGTAATCGTACAATGGCCTGCCGCAGCAGAGCGGACGAGGCGGAATAGCGACTGTGTAGCCGGCGCGCTCCAGAACATTTACTGCCGCCTTTGCGGTTTCGGGATGGAAATGATTATTGAAGGTATCCGGCCACAGTATAACGGAAGGATTCGCAGACTGTTGCGGTGACCGCGCATTGAACCACGCGCGAAATGTTTTTGGCGCAAACTTGGGTATCGAGCGATGCGGGGAAATCCCGCCGATCAGTTTTACGATTTCCCGCAATCCCGGAGTTTGTGTCAACGCATTTGCTGCCCACGGGGCGAGTGAACCGGCCCGCGCCCACCAATAGACAAGTCCCATCGCATACGCCGACTGCGGTCTTAACCGATTCTCGTAATAATGCGAGAGAAATTCCGCCTTATAGGTAGCCATATCAACATTGACCGGACACTCAGTCCTGCATCCCTTACATGCGAGGCAGAGGTCGAGAGATTTCTTAACGCTTTCATCGTGCCAACCATCGTGTAGCGTATCTCCTTGCATCATTTCAAACAGCAACCGTGCGCGGCCGCGGGTCGAATGTTCTTCGTCGCGGGTTGCGCGATAGCTCGGGCACATCGTTCCATGATCTGTCCGCCGGCATTCGCCAACGCCGACGCACCGCATAGTCGCACGGCTGAACGATCCTTCATCTTTCGGGTATTGGAAATGCGTTGCGATAGGTTTCGGAACAAATCTTTCGCCGAAGCGGAGATTCGAATCCATCGGGTAGGCAAGCACGACCTTGCCGGGATTCATCTTCCATTCAGGATCCCAAATGGACTTGAACTCTTCGAACGCTTTCATCAGTTCCGGTCCGTACATCTTCGGGAGCAGTTCGCCGCGCGATTGGCCGTCGCCATGCTCACCGGAAAGCGAACCGCCGTAGCTCACCACGAGATCCGCAGCTTCGGTCATGAACGAACGAAATTTTGCTATCCCTTCGGCAGTGAACAGATCGAAATTGATGCGGTTATGAACGCACCCCTGTCCAAAATGACCGTACAATGGTGCGCGATATTTGTAGGCATCGCATAACTTCCGCAGTTCGCGCAGATATGCGCCCAATTTCTCCGGAGCAACAGCCGAATCCTCCCACCCTTCCCACGCTTCTTTCTCGCCGGGAATGAACGAACTCGCCCCGAGACCCGATTCACGGATTTTCCAGAATGTTTCCGCCTCGTGGCGGGATTGACAAAGATGCATCGTAACGCCGGCTTTCGGTTTGAAAGCCTTCTCCATGATCTCAGCTTTCGCTCTCGATTCGGCTTGATCTATGCCGCCGAATTCGGCCAATAACCACCCTTTCCCCGGCGGGAGTTGGGCTATTTTTTCCACGTGCAACCCTTTTCGCTTCATACCGTCTATAAGAATATCGTCTATCCCTTCAAGACCGATCGGCCCATACGAGACGATTTCCGGAACGGCATCTGCAGCTACATAAATGTCCGGAAATCCGATGACCAGTAGTGTGCGGCCCGGCGGACTATCGACGAGGCGCAAGGTTGCCTCAAGCACGGTAACGCACGTGCCTTCGCTTCCAACGAGCGCGCGGGCAACGTGAAAACTATTTTCGGGGAGGAGATACGGGAGGTTGTATCCGGAGACTCTGCGGGGGATATTCGGGAATTTTTTTCTGATGCTGTCCCCGAGTCGGTCACGAAGCGCAACGAGACGAGAATAGATCTCACCGCGGGATCCTCCGTCTCGGATGATTCGATCGAGATGGTCGTCACCTGTCCTACCGACTCGCATGCGAAGACCGGTGTAAGTGAGAATATCCAATTCTTCGATATTGTCATCCGTCTTCCCAGCCATCACCGAGTGCACGCCGCACGAGTTATTGCCGATCATTCCCCCGAGGGTGCAATGGTTATGCGTCGCGGGATCGGGGGCAAAGGTTAGTTTAAATTTTTCGGCGGCGTTGCGGACGTCATCAAGAACAATGCCCGGCTGTACGCGGGCGATTTTTTGCCCCGGATCGAGTTCGATAATCCGATTCATATACTTGGACATATCGATCACCACGGCCACGTTGCAACACTGTCCGGCGAGACTCGTTCCCCCGCCTCTCGGCAAAATCGGCGCTTGAAACTCCCGAGCAATACTCACTGCGGCAATTACATCATCGGCATCCTTGGGAACAACCACTCCTATTGGAACCTGTCGATAATTAGAGGAATCGGTTGCATAGAGCGCGCGGCTGCCATTATCGAAACGGACTTCGCCCTTTAACTCGCGCCGAAGCTTCCGCTCAAGATTAGGGATGGACGAATTCTGAAACGGGCGGGTGTCGGGGAACGCTTGTTCGCGGTGTTTATTGACCGATGCCATCAAGAAAGGATTTTTTGTATATTAAAAGAAATGGATCACCAAAGGAAACGATGAAACAATTATTTCTTTTTCTATTATTTTTGGGTTGTTCCCAGACAATATTTTCCGGAACTCCGAGCAGCTCACCTGCAGTTGTTCGGCTCGCAATCACCAACGGTTCGTTCCATTCCGCCAATGCCTTCGGCTATGTTGCCGGGGCGACGAAATGCGTCGATGCCGCGCTTGGTGAACTTGAACTGCCTCCGAAGCCGCCGGACGGTTTTTTTGATGTTCGATTTTTCGAGCCTTCATGTCCGCCCGATGTGATGGGCATGACCAACTCGTA
>DATGFY010000305.1:0-1715 GCA_035308785.1 Bacteroidota bacterium
TTACATTCCGAATCAAACTAAATTAGGCTTGCACAAAAAATCCATACCCCAATAAGAAAAGGGCGACCAACATTTGGTCGCCCTTTTCTTATTTACCCTTAGCAGGGTGTTGAAAAACACAGAAAATTGTCATTCTGAGCGAAGCGAAGAATCTCCCACCTTTCGAATTCGACTGCGCTGGGAGATTCTTCGTTCGCTTCGCTCCTCAGAATGACAGCCAATGGAGTTTTTGATATTGCTGGGAGTAATTAGTTCTGCTTTAATATCTCATACAAGGCTGCCCGCGCTTTGTCTCCGCCGATATTCCCGAGGTAATAAACCGCTTCGCTGCGCATCTCGTAATCAGGATCGGATTTTGCCACGTTTGTGAGAAAATCTACCGCTTTCTCGTTGCCGATCTCCGCAATCGAATGAAAAATCTGTTCGCGCTGATCGGCACGGTCTTTCGGCAGCAAGTTGTACAGCTCGATCAATGTTTCCACCGAACGGTCTTTATTCTTCGAGAGCGAACCGATATAATCGATTGCAGAACTCTGAATCTCCTGATCGGTATCTTGCTTGGCGACCTCGATGAACACGGGAAGCGCGTCGAACTTGCGGAAATTCGCCAGAGCATCCATTGCGGTTTCGCGAAGTTGGCGGGGCTGCGATTTATCGAGGGCGACGTCTTTCAATGTATTGTACGACGTAGAATCTTCCTTCGTCTCGCCCAACGCTTCAAGCGCTTCCATTTTCACCTGCGTGCGTTGATCAACGGTGTCGTCGTCGCCCATTATCCACGGACGTGGGGTCACCGAATAAACTCCCGCGCGGGGGGCGCGCATCGATCGTAGCTTGTGCTGAAGCCCCCGCATCGCTCTGTTCGTGGACCAAACCATCGGGCGGATGCCTTCGCCATACCCAAAGCCATAACTGTACGCCGTTGAATTTCCATGATCCATGTTAAAGTACTCCACCTTTTGTCCGGCAGAATCGCCATCGGGAATCTCCACCGTAATCGAGTGACCGGAGGAATGTACGCGGTGCGGAAGGCCAAGGCCATCCATATCCGCAATGGCGTCATCGAAATATGTGCTCTTGGGATATTTCTGGATGAATGCCTTGTACGCTTCGAGCGCTTTTTTCTTATCACTATCCCGCAGAGCATAGGCCGACCAGTAGCTTGCATCTTCCACATACTTGCTCTTGGGGTATTTCGACATCAGTTCGGCGAATGTTTTCCGCGCCGAAGTCCAGTCCTCATCCAATATCTTACTGTACCCGTCTTTGTAAAGAGTGTAACCGGGATCGTCTTTCAGTTCCTTCCCTTCGGTCATTTCAATTCCCCCCTGGTCAGACGACGAGGCGTACGCATACGCCATCGCCCGTGGAGAAGCGATTGCGTTACGCCCGCCATGCGCGTATATGGAATTGGATAAAAAAAGCACGACCACCGCGATTGCGACCGGAGAAAATGCCATTTTGTGAGACATGGTGTTAATATTCGATTTCATAATTGACGCCTTTCAATGAGCCGGATTCTGTTGCAACCCGGCGAGTTGGTACGATTGTTCTTCCATCCGAATTTTGAATAACAAATTTTCTTCCTGCACGCCGCTGCGGACTATCTCCACATTGGGGGCATTGCCCTGATCTTTCATATTCGCGAGTTCGATTAAGATCTTCTGGAGATCGCCGACAAGTTTTGCCGAATGCGGATCGAGGCGCTGGCCTTC
>DATGFY010000306.1:0-1827 GCA_035308785.1 Bacteroidota bacterium
CTCAAGAATACTGCTACCGGAGAAACTTCAAGGTTAGAAACAGATTATCTCCTCCCAAATTTCGGGTTTCACCCTCGCGAGGAGCCACCGTTCAAAAAATGGGGTCTAGAAGTGAAAGGGGAAGAGATATCGGTCGACGAGAATATGGAAACCTCCATCAAAGGAATCTATGCCGCCGGAGATGCTTCAACCTACCCGGGCAAGGGGAAAACGATTGGTGCAGGGTTTAGAGAGGTAGAGATTGCGGTGAATGCGATCGACGAATCAAATCCGAAATGATTTCCTCAATCGAATTAGTTATACTTCGCTTTCGCCTCGGCGTTCAAGCTTTCAATGCATGAGGCGCAAAAATAGACGAGTTTATAATCACCCACCTGCCTCAAAATCAAGTCAGTTTTGTTAAATGTTTTTCTACAGAGAGAGCACTTTTCAACGGCGCTTTCAGCGGGAGCGCTGCCCGGGCGCATAATGTACTTAAATCCGAAAACGATTGTGGCGAGCATTCCAAGAAGAAAAACGATCGCAAGTACAGTGACTGCCATGAACTAGAGTTTGACGCTGACGGAGACGCCGTCGCGGATCGGGAGAATGACGGTAAAGAGAGAACGCGATGAATAGATTAGGCGCGTAAATGTAAGAATGCCGGCTGTTGCGGCGTCCGGTTTCTTGTCGAGGACCTTGCCGCTCCAGAGGACGTTATCAGTGATAAATAAACCGCCCTTCCGCAGCCGCGGAATTGCTTTGCGGTATGCCTGAGGATATTGGTGCTTATCGATATCGTTCAGAATGATATCGAACTCTCCATCGACCTGATCGATAATACTCAACGCGTTGCCGACCCGGAAATCAATTTTAGTGGAAAGTTTGGCCTTCTTAAAGTATTCCTCCGCTCGATGCGCGTTATCTGCGCTGCCTTCGGTGCAGATGATCTTTCCTTCTTTCCCCATAGCTTTGGCGAACCAAACGGCTGAATAGCCATAGCCGGAGCCCAACTCAAGAATTCTTTTTGCATCGATCGCCTTGGCATATGAATACAATATTCGTCCCACAAGAGGCCCGATGATAGGGAAATTGTTCTTTTGCGCGTACGTTTCCATATCCTGGAGAACGGGATCGCGTACGGGAATAATGTTGAGAAGATAGTCGTTAAGCTCAGGCTGGGTAATGTTCATGAAGCAATATAAAAATTACGAAGAGAATTTCAAAAATGGAAGAAATTGCCTTTCTGCTATTTTTTCCTCAATTTCAAGTTAGGAAATTTGTCAATTCATCATTATTTGAAATCACATGAACCGAAACGACGCCCACGAATTGCTCAAGGAATATACGAAAAGCGATGCCCTGCTAAAGCACATGTATGCCGTAGAGGCGGCGATGAGAGCATATGCAAAGAAATACGGCGAGGATGAGGAGCGATGGGCGATCACTGGCCTGTTGCACGATTTCGATTACGAAATGTATCCTAATCCGCCCGATCATCCGATGAAAGGATCGGAGGTGTTGAAAGAAAAAGGCTACCCCGAGGATGTTCGCACGGCGATTCTCGGCCATGCCGAATACACAGGCGTTCCGCGCGATTCGAAGATGGCGAAGGCCCTCTTCGCGTGCGATGAATTATGCGGATTCGTCATGGCGTGTTCTCTTATCCGGCCGAATAAGATCGCCGACTTGGAGGTGTCATCGGTGAAGAAGAAATTGAAAGACAAAGGGTTCGCCCGCAACGTGAACAGAGACGATATTACGAAAGGGACATCAGAGTTGGGCGAGCAATTGGACGAACATATTGCGTTCGTCATTTCAGCCATGAAAGCGATCGCTCCAGAATTA
>DATGFY010000307.1:0-3504 GCA_035308785.1 Bacteroidota bacterium
AAGCTGTTGGTCGCGGGTCCGAGTCCCGTCTCCCGCTCACCAGCTGCTTGCGTAGCTCAGTTGGTAGAGCACATCCTTGGTAAGGATGAGGTCATCGGTTCAATCCCGATCGCAAGCTCTTGTAAAGGCAATGATGATTTATGAATGCTAATTGATGAATTTGAGAATTGGTATTCAGCATTCATAAATCATCAATCAGCATTTGCCTGTTGCGAATGGTTTTGTTCGTAAATAAGTGAATCGTGGACGACAAAGGAATCGTTGGAGATAGATCATGAGAGACATTATTACATTAGAATGCACCGAGTGCAAGCGTCGGAATTACACCACGACGAAAAACAAGAAAAAGCAATCGGGCAGGGTAGAGTACCGCAAATTCTGTGCGTGGTGCAACAAGCACACCTCGCACAAGGAAACCAAGTAAGCCGATTCCGCATTTCCGAATCCTATTTGTTGGATTTGGAATTTTTTGGAATTTGGCGCTTGGTTTTTGGAGCTTACCGCGCTACGCGCGGTCGATACGTCAGTAGCTCAATTGGCTAGAGCAGCGGTCTCCAAAACCGCAGGTTGGGGGTTCAAGTCCCTCCTGACGTGCCAAGAGAGCAAACGGAACAAACCGTACATAGGATCTTATGAAAGATAAAATACTCGCGTTTTTTGAAGACGTCTCAAAGGAGATGAAGAAAGTCACGTGGCCGCATAAAGATGAGCTGCGCGATTCTACTATTATAATCCTTGTCGTCTGCGGCGTCATCGCTGTGTTCGTCTATGGCGTCGATCTCGTCGTCAACAAAGTCCTCAGCGCAATACTCTAAGATGGCCGAGACTCCGCAGGCGCCTCGGCGCTGGTACGTTGTCCGGACATTCTCCGGGCACGAAAACAAAGTAAAGCTCCATCTCGAAAAGGAATCGAAGGAACTGAAGCTCGAAGACCGCATCTTCGCTGTCATGGTCCCCTCGGAAAAGATCATCGAGATGAAGGACAAGAAGAAAAAGAGCCGCACCAAAACTTTTTTTCCGGGCTACATCCTTGTCGAAGCGATTCTGGATAAAGTATCCAAGCATCTTATTCTGAATGCGCCTTCGGTGATGGGATTTGTTGGCACGCGCGGCGAACCGGTTCCGCTCCAGACCGATGAGGTCCGCCGTTTGATCGGCAGAATTGAATCGCGCAAGGATTCGGAAAGCATCACGATTCCGTTCAATATCGGCGAGCCGGTCAAGGTTGTCGATGGGCCGTTCAATAATTTCACCGGCGTTGTTCAGGAAGTGAACGAAGAAAAGATGAAGCTGAAAGTAATGGTCAGCATCTTCGGTCGCAAGACTCCCGTAGAACTCGATTTCAGCCAGGTCGAAGCAGAAAAATAAGTTGTTCGTTTTAACCGCCCCACTCATGTTTGTCATGCTGAGCGGAGCGAAGCATCTCCGCCGGTTGTCGTACGCAGAATTTGGAAAGACAACCTTCAGGTTGTCAATTGAAATCAACATCTTTAGAAAGATTCTCGCACCATGAAAAAAATCACTGGATTTATTAAGCTGCAGATCCCTGCAGGCGCGGCAAATCCTGCGCCTCCGGTCGGCCCCGCCCTCGGTCAAAAGGGCGTGAACATCATGGAGTTTTGCAAGCAGTTCAACGCAAAAACTCAGGATAAGCAGGGACTCATTATCCCTGTGGTTATCACCGTTTTCTCCGATAAGTCGTTCACGTTTATCACGAAAACTCCGCCTGCCGCAGTCCTTCTATTGCGCGCCGCAAAGGTTGAAAAAGGTTCCGGCGAACCGAACCGCACCAAGGTAGGAAAAGTGTCAAAGAAACAGGTCGCGGAAATTGCAGAAATGAAAATGCCCGATCTGAACGCGCACGATCTCGATGCGGCAATGAAAATGATAGCAGGCACCGCCCGCAGCATGGGCTTGACTGTTGAAGATTAATCTCGCATAAGGAATTCGATATGAAATTAAGCAAGAGAGTAAAAGCGAACGTCACCAAGGTTGACGAAAACAAAATGTACACCGTCGATGAGGCGGTGCAAAAAATAAAAGAGACTGCGAACGCAAAGTTTGTCGAAGCCGTCGATATCGCCGTCCGGCTGGGCGTCGATCCGAAGAAGGCCGATCAGGCGATCCGCGGCACCGTTGCGCTTCCGCACGGCATCGGCAAAGCCGTTCGCGTTCTCGCGATCGCTAAACCGCCGAAGGACGAAGAAGCGAAAGCCGCCGGAGCCGATTACGCAGGCTTTCAGGAATTCCTTGATAAGATCAAAGCCGGTTGGGCAGATGTCGATGTCATCATCGCAACGCCGGATACGATGGGTGAGCTTGGAAAGTTAGGAAAGATTCTCGGTCCACGCGGTCTCATGCCGAACCCGAAGAGCGGTACGGTTACCGTCGATATCGGCAAAGCCGTGAAGGAAGTGAAAGCAGGTAAGATCGAATTCCGTGTCGATAAAGCGGGCATTCTCCACGCCACCATCGGCAAAGTGAATTTCGATGCGAATAAACTTGCTGAAAATGTTCACGCATTCTTGGGCACCGTCGTCCGGATGAAGCCTTCGTCTGCCAAAGGCCAGTATATCAAGAGCATTTTTCTATCGAGCACGATGGGTCCCGGCGTTCAGATTGACCGCGCAGCAGCGGGCGCGCACTAGACCGCACTTTCGTGCGGAAATTCCAAACGCCAAATGCCAAATTCCAATGTAATGTCATTGCGAGGAGCCAAGCGACGAAGCAATCTCGTCTTTCGAATTTGAATTTTTGGAATTTTGTTGGAATTTGGCATTTGGTGTTTGGAATTTAAGCGGGCATAGAACCGCACGTTGCACATAAAAGTTTACGCACTCAATATAATGGTACCGTCCTTTGCCCGCAAGAGTTGTGGGGCTTCTCAGAGGGCATACTGCAAATCACGAGGTAACTTATGAAACGTTCTGAAAAAGAACAGATCGTTGCGGAAGTGACAGAGCAGCTCAAGCTGGCCAAGAGCATGTTCTTCGCGGATTTTACCGGCATCACCGTTGAGCAAATCAACGAGTTGCGTCGGGAATTCCGGAAATCGAATATCGATTACCGGGTCGTGAAGAATACCCTGGCGCGCAAGGCTCTGGAAAGCGTCGGCGGATACGATACCGTAACCCCGAAGCTGAGCGGACCCACGGCTATTGCCATTGGGTACGACGATCCCGTTGCGCCCGCAAAGATCATTAAAAAATTCCGCGAGAAGCATTCGAAGCTCGATGTGAAGGCTTGCGTCATCGAACACCAGGTGTTCGAAGGTTCCCAGCTCGACATGCTGGCGAAACTGCCTTCACGTGCAGAGATGATCGCAGGAATTTTGGGCAGCATTCAGGCTCCGATCTCCGGTGTCGTCGGCGCGATCTCCGCGGTAATGCGGGATCTCGTTTACGTGGTCGATGCGATCGAAAAGAAGAAAGCCGCCTAACTGAAACCATTGTAACTTAACTTTCGAACAAGGAGAACACTGAAATGTCAGCCGTAGCAGAAATT
>DATGFY010000308.1:0-2318 GCA_035308785.1 Bacteroidota bacterium
TTATTGCGCTGCCATCAGGTCAGGCGATGAATGTGGTGCCGCAGTTGAGTCCGGTGGTAACAAAAATCATCGATCTTGGCGGCGATTTCCGGCTTCCGAACGCCGCACTCTATAAAGAGTATTACAAGCACGACCACACCGCAGTGCATTTGTTGAATGCCTCGGTCTATGGTCTGCCGGAACTTAACAAAGAAAAAATCGCTTCCTCCTGCTTCATTGCCAATCCCGGCTGTTACCCGACGAGCGCGATCCTTCCGTTGCTTCCCGTCTTGAAAAATAATTTTATTTCGCCTTCGGGCATTGCGATCAATTCGCTCTCGGGGATTTCGGGCGCGGGGAGAGCGGCGTCCACAGATTTAAGCTTTTCGGAAATTAACGAAAACGTCCGCGCATACAAAATCGGAACGCACCAGCATATCCCGGAGATTGAAACGGTTCTCTCCGGCGCGTCGGGTAAGGACGTGCGGGTGTCATTCATCCCGCATCTTGTTCCACTCACGCGAGGGATCTACACGACGATCCACGCCGAACTGACGCGCGAGGTTTCGGATGCGGAGATAGCGGATTGTTATTCGTCGTATTACAAAAACGCACCGTTCGTGCGCGTGCGCGAAGGCATTCCGGCGATCAAAGACGTTGCGTACACCAACTATTGCGACATCGCCTTCCGCGTAAACCGGAGAACAAACCAGCTTGTGCTGATCTCGGTCATCGATAACCTTGTGAAAGGCTCGGCGGGACAGGCGATACAGAATATGAATATCATGTTTGGAATTTCTCAAGAGAAAGGGCTGCGATAGAACTGCATGCAACGCTTTATTTTAGATAGAAGTATTTTCCATGGGAAAAATTGTGATCGACTAATGAGTAGTCGTATTCTGGATTTATCAAAACGTAATGAGATTTCAATTTCTTATACTGAGATCTTTCTCGCTGAAACTACTCAAATAGGGATTTCAGACTATCCGAAGTTTCGTAAAATACTTCCATGGCTCTTCTCTCTTAATTCAGTTAATTGGTTTACGACTCCCGGTCCTATTTTAATGGCTGAATTGTTTGCCAACCAACGAGAGTCTACCTACTGGATGCTGCCACTTGAAACCATCGACGCCATGATTAGCGGATCGATGATGAGAATCCAGAAAGATAATTTCCAGAACTCTTGGGAGGATATACGCAACGAGATGGAGGAGAATTATGATTTGGGAAGCGCTTTGCGAAAGGAATTGCTTAACCAAAGGGCAATTAATTCGCAAGTGGGAGTAAGCTTTGATGCGTTTTGGGAAAAGAATAAATTTAACCTTCTGAACTTCTTCGTGAAACGCCACGCAGATCCTTTAGTGTCCTATCAAATCTGGACAAAGCGTCCCGAAGCATGTCTTTTTACAAAAAACTACTTGAAATGTCTGGCCGCATCAACATATTTGCCTTTGGCTGATCACAATTTGAAGACCCATAGAAATGATACAGATGACGCGTGTCAACTTTCGTATCTGACGTGGGCCGATGTAATTGTTTCTAACGACACGAAATTTATGAAGAGTTGTTTCGACTTAGTCTTCGCAGGTTCGGGAAAAGAATTCATGAATCTCAACGATTTTCTCATTCATCTCGAATGTTTAGAAAAGAGATTGAACTAATGTTGTCTTTCAAAGGGAAATAATCATGGAAAAATCAAACGGTCACCACTCCAACGGTAACGGGGTCTCAATTGATTACGGACACTCCAACGGCAACGGCCATTCAAATGGCAATGGGCATACGCTTGTAATGGAATCTGTCGGTTGCCTCGAAATCACAGGCGGCATTACCGCGCCGAAAGGATTTCGCGCTGCGGGCATTCATTGCGGGATCAAGAAGATGAATAAGGACCTGTCGCTCGTAGTATCGGAAGCGCCGGCGACCGCAGCGGGAGTGTTTACGCAGAATAAGGTTCCGGCCGCGCCCGTCCTGATCGATAAGAAGCAGCTTGAGACGTCGAATTCGTTCCGCGCGATTGTGGTGAACAGCGGCAATGCGAACGCCTGCACCGGCGAACAGGGGTATGCCGATGCCCTCTCGATGATCAACACAACGGCGAAAGCGCTCGGCGTACAGGAAAGCGAAGTGTTCGTTTCCTCCACCGGCGTCATCGGGCAATACCTGCCGATGCAAAAGATCACCGCCGGAATTGCGGAAGCGGTTTCGATGCTCGATGTTGAGGGGTACAGTTCTGCAGCGCAAGGAATTATGACCACGGATAAATTTCTGAAACAGCTTGCGGTGAGCTGCACCGTGGGTGGTAAGGAAGTTAAGCTCGGCGGGATGGCGAAAGGATC
>DATGFY010000309.1:0-6464 GCA_035308785.1 Bacteroidota bacterium
TGCCTGCTCGACCTGCCCGAAGATGATCTGATCGTAACTGTTCGGATACGAAAGGAATTCGTTATGGTTGATCTTCAAGATGAACGGAATCTTGTGCGCGTACTTCCGCGCCATCGAGCCGAGCACGCCCAGCGTCGATGCCACGCCGTTGCAGCCGCCTTCGATCGCGAGCTTGATAATGTTCTCGGGATCGAAATAGATCGGGTTCGGCGCGAACGACGCCCCGGCCGAATGTTCGATGCCCTGATCGACCGGCAGGATCGAAACGTAGCCCGTGTGCGCCAGCCGGCCCTGGTGAATCAGCCACGAAAGACTCTTCAGCACGGGTGTGGGCCGGTCGGAGAGCGAATAGATCCTATCGACTGAATCCGGTCCCGGCGCGTGAATCGTGTTCTTGGGAATGCCTTTGCAAGTATGTTCCAGCAGCGTTTTGGCCTCGCCGCCCAGCGATTTTTCAATATCGGTAATAGTCATAAGTAGTTTCGAATATGGAAAAGGTTAATGTTCTTGGCAGGGGCGCGCCTTTCGCGCCCGATTGATGGTATAAATATACGAAAAATCCGCCGGATTTGTAGGAATAATCCCCCGAAGGTTTGGTAGCCGCGGGCTTTATGCCCGCGTTTCTCCAGCCTCCGCCAATACTCATAAGGCCAATAGTCATTGCGAGGCATCCCGTCAACGGCGTTGACGGGGTAACGCGGCAATCACGTTCCCAGTCTGCAAACTTCCTCGTCAAATGGCCTATTCGGTAGGTCATTACGCGGAAGTCTGGACTGACGAAGTCAACGGGGCGACCGACGTAATCGCCTTCAGTTGAGTAGCGCTCCAGTCGTGTCGGCCCACTCGAAGAGGCGCAAGCCCCATCACAGTCAGCAAATACTCCGCCGACCAAAGAATTTCTCGACTGGGAGGGAGTTCCACTCCCGACCGTCTTCCGATTGGTAGTCGGGTTAATCGACTGGCGTTCATCCCCCATAGGGTAGATCACAATTTACTTTTCCATCCTCAATAAAACCTTCCGGTTAAAAATAAAAAGTCACACAAAAAAAGATAGTTTAAATCTCTGCCTGCAACTCCATGAGAATCATATTTTTAACATCGTTTTGCTTTGGGAAAATCGTGCATCCCGCCGATATATCCGCAAGTTTATCCTCCATTTATCTTCGCGGCCCACTTGTGTCCTTTCCCACCACCAAACTCCTTCCACCTTCGACCCTCGTCCTTCTTCCTAAGTAGTATATACACTTCCTTAGCATACCAGTCAAGGAAAAAATCAAGTAAAAATTACCGCTGACCCAGTTTCCCCTCCTCTCGGAGGAGGGGTGTCCCGCGAATAGCGGGACGGGGTGGTCTTTCTTCGCTCACACTCCCTCTGAATCTACCCAGGTACATCCCCGTGCCATCTATTGACATTCACCCCCCCTTCTTTTATATTAATCTTTGTCGCTTTTTCCAAAACGTCCGTTTTCCTGTATTAACCGCTAGGATCCCCATGAAAAATTGTCGTTTACTGCTTTCAATTGCCGCATTAACCGCGCTATTCCTGCTCGCTCCCGCCTCCGGATTGGCGCAAGTTTCCAACGATGAGTGCTCCACAGCGACGGTGATTTCTTCGCTGCCGGATTCGATCGTGGAGAATACCGCGCTTGCCTCAGCCAATGCCACCGATCCCGCCATCGAGTGCGCCCAAGATTCAATCGGAAAAGACGGCAAGACTGTTTGGTTTACATTCACGCCAAACTTTAGCGGTGTGGTGACCTTTACGACTATAAATAGTCCCGATGTCGGCTCTGGCGGTTTCGATGTTGCGATGGGAATTTTTACTGGCGCGTGCGGTTCGCTGACGCTCTGGGCATGCAACGACGATATCAATCCGGGTCGTATTCGCCAATCCCAAATAGTCGATTCGGTTACCGCAGGAGTGACATATTATATCCTCATTGGAGAATGGAATAACGGCGGTCCGAACGGCGGTACGCCAACAGGGGGAACGCTTGTATTCCAGGTTTATCAAGGTCGTCCCTCAAATCTCCCGCCCACGATTATGGGACCGAAATCCGGTTCCATCGCGCATGGCGATTCGGTGAATGTCGCCGGTTTTTCAAATTCGCTTAGCGCCGGAAATGAGGGTAGCAAAGGCGAGCACGAGGCGGCGGAAAATCCACGGATCAAGTATCTTCCATGGAATAAGAAACTCGATGAACTTTATCCTTCTACCGGTCCGGCAGGTTCGAATTATTTCGAGATGAAACATCGTGCCCGGATTCAATCGGAACAAGGAGTTGTGAATTCCCAACCGATCGCCCTCAAAAACTTTGTCGGGATGAACTCGAGCGAAAATAATTGCGGTTGCATTCCCCCTGATCCGACGAGTGCGGTCGGGCCCAACCAGGTGATAGACGCAATCAATCTGGCGTTTAAGATATTTGATAAGAACGGCACCAACCTGAAGACGATTGATTTCAGCAACTGGTATGCAGGAACGGGCGCCTCGTTCGCAGGCAGCGACCCGCAAGTTGCGTATGATCAATTCTCCGGCAGATGGATCATGACGCTTCTTAACACGACCGATCCATCTCAGATTTTCCTTTCTGTATCCAAAACTTCCGATGCAATGGGCGAATGGTACAACTGGGTCATGCCCGGTTCGCTCGGCGATTCTGTTGTTCAGCATCTCAACGATCAACCGTTTGTCGGTTACGATGATAAAGCCATTTATATCACCACGAGAGAGTTTAATTCTCAAGGGAACCAACTCTACTACCAGCGCGTCCGCATCATTGCAAAGGCGCAATTGTACGCCAATACGGCCGGGCCGGTTACGTGGACCGATTTCTGGGGGCTGACGGATCCGATCTCGTCGTATGTCAATCCGGATGACATTCGGCCTTACGTCGCATTTAGCGCTCCGGGAAATCAGGCATTCTTAATGAGCGTGGCGCCGTTCTCACCCGGGAATTATGCTATCCTGTGGACGATCCACGACCCCCTCGGCTCACCATCGATTACTGCTGTCGATGTCCCGACTATCCAATACACGCCTCCTCCGGGGCCCGGCGAGCTTGGCGGCGGCGGGGTCGATTGGGAAGGGGGATCGCTGAACCACAAACCGGTTTTCCGCGATAGTTCCATCTGGATGGCTCACGCAATCACAAATCCGGGCAATAATACTTATTCGGCGATATCGTACCTGAAAATAAACCCCTACGCAGGCACGAATCTTGAAGATATCGCCTTCGGCGAAAATAACGCGTGGCATTATTATCCCAATATCATGGTCAATAAGAATCACGACCTGATGTTTACCTACACCCGTTCCAGTCCGAGTGAATACCCTTCTGCATATTTTACCGGCAGAAGAGTTACGGATGCGCCCGGGGTGGATGCCGATGTTGTTCTGAAAAGCGGGTTATCCAATTATTCCATTGGCGCGCCGACTTCCGTGCGTTGGGGGGATTATATGGGCATCGGCCTCGATCCATCGGATTCCTTGACCTTCTGGATTCATACCGAATATGCCGCAGCCGGGAACGACTATGGCACATGGAACGGCCAGGTCGCGATGGCTCCGTTCGTGGGGAAAATTGCCTATGTTCCGGCAACGTCGTTCAGTTTGCTCGAACGCGGCTTCACCAAAGATACAACCATTACGGTAACGAACTACGGCAATCAAACCGTCACCGTAGATAGCGTCGCCGCCCCCGATTCGAATTTCTCGATCTCCGGCTTGCCGACATTTCCGCAGGTCCTTAACCCATTTGACTCGTTCGTATTCAACTTGCGTTTCAATCCCAAAACGCGCGGCGATCTTTCCAGCGCGTTCACGGTGTATAGTAATGATTCGTATAATCCGGTGAATGCCGTTGCGGTTTCGGGTCCGGCATTTCAAGTAGATCCGATACCGCCGGGTTCGCTCTATGCAACAACGGGTGGCGCAAATATCGGAGGCAGAGTATTTACCGTCGATACTTCGACTGGTAATGCGACGTTCGTCGGCAATACCGGCAGCATTCAGGTCGTCAGCGTCCGGCAAAATCCGCTCACACACGAAATGATCGGCCTCATTCCCTCTGCTACACTTGTCCGCATCGATGTGACGCTTGGTGACCAACATCCGTTCCTCACCATTCCCGGTTTGATCGCGCTGAAAGGCATGGTATTCAAGAATGATACATTGTATATTGCGCAAGGCGGCGGCAGAATCTATCGTATCGATCTAAGTACGGGCAATCCAACGCTTGTCTGCAACACATCGCTGCCGCTCACAGGTCTCGATCTCAACCCGCAAACGGGTGAAATCTATGCCTGCGTCGGTTCCGGCGGAACGCCGGATAGAATCTATAAAATCAATCTCTCGACCGGCGGCTCGACAATCGTTGGTTCTACCGGCATGGGCGCTACGCAAGATATCGTGTTCGATGGCCTTGGGAATCTGTACGGTGTTACAGGTACAGGCAACACGACCAATACGCTCATCCGCATCAATCCAACGAATGCGCATCCGACGGTGATCGGCACAATGGGCACGAATTCGATCGATGCCCTTGCGCTCGTTCCCGATAGCGTGCTCGGTTCACACGACTTCGGCTATGTGCAGACCGGGACAGGAAAAACCGATTCGATCACCATTACCAATACGCTCGGCGTGTCAGATTCCATTTCGCTGGTAACAACCACGGATCCGGCTGACTTCACCGTTTCTCCCTCGGGCGTGAATCTCGGCAGCGGAGCCAGTCAAAAATTCGCGGTGACGTTCAATTCCGCATCGCACGGCGTGAAGCATGCCGAAATGCTCATCTCATTTAAGCCCTTCCTGCTCCGCGGTGTTATTGGGTTAACCGCGTCAGCCCTTTCTCCCGGCGCAACCCCGGTGAGCGTAAGCCAATACTGGAACATCGTTTCCGTTCCGCTCTTAGTAAGCAGCACGGTGAAAGATTCGTTGTTCCCAACTGCGACGACTTCGGCGTACGCCTACCAATCATCTACTTACGCCCAAAAGGATACACTGGCGTTCGGCGTAGGCTATTGGTTGAAATTTGGAGGCGCTCAGCTTCTCGAACTCAGCGGCAACCTTCTGCTGACAGATTCTATCCCGGTTGTTGCGGGCTGGAACCTTATCGGCTCTGTCGATCACACCGTTCAAACGGGCGTAGTCACAACATCGGGTCCGCACATCAAGACCAAATTCTTCGGCTATAATCACGGATACGCCTACGCGGATTCCATCGTACCGGGCAGCGGTTATTGGGTAAAGACCGATGCGGCGGGATCGCTCATCTTGCCGGGCGCGGGGTCAAACTCGTCCTCGGCGAGCCGGAAGCCGGTCGGAAACTTGTCACCAAACTCTTCAATCAGCGGTTACGCTTCGTTGACAATCGAAGACGCCGCGCATAATTCACAGACGCTCTACTTTGGCGAGCGCATGGAGACCAGCCCCGAGGCCGGCTATTTCGAAAAACCGCCCGTGCCGCCCTCCGGCATCTTCGATGCGCGCTACTCGACTAATACGAACGTCGAGTTAATCGAAAACGGCAAGTCGAAAGAAATCCCGGTTAATCTGTACTCCGCAGTCTATCCTATCACCGTTCGATGGAACTCCGGTGCAGTTGCGGTCTCCGGTGTGCTGAACGAAAACGGTACGAAGATCCCGCTTTCCGCTTCGGGCAGTATAAAGATTGCCAGTGCGAGTTCGCTCTCGTTGAAAATCTCCGGCACGCGCGCACTGCCAACCGCATTTGCGCTCGGCCAGAACTATCCCAATCCGTTTAACCCGACGACCATGATTCGGTACGATCTGCCCGTTGACGCAAAAGTATCGCTGGCAATCTTCGATGTTCTTGGCCGCAAGGTCGCCACTCTCATCGATGGCCAGCAATCTGCCGGATTCAAAACAATCGAATGGAACTCCACCAACGATGAAGGCATTACCGTTCCCAGCGGCGTCTATTTCTACCGCATGTCCGCCGGTAATTTCTCCGCTGTCAAGAAGTTGTTATTGTTGAAATAGGTGTAATTGCGTAGGGGCGCGTTGCCACGCGCCCTTGCGAGTCAAAGATATTGCGAAGTTGGCGCATTACCACGCCCCACCTGTTGAGTTTTCGCCGGTCCATTTCTTCCTCGCTTTCGGACTGGATAACGCTGTTTTCGTTTTTCATTGCGGTACGATACGCGTACCGTAATGCGGGCAAACGAAGATTTGTGCGTTCCTCCGTTGCCCCAACCTTGTTGATGTATCCACGAATTTCACTATCATCAATTAACGGGGTCAGACATGAACACCATGGTACAATTTCCTGCGCGTGCCTCTCTTCTCGCTATTGCGGCGTTCGCAATCTTCCTTTCCTCATCGCTCGCATTCGGCGGCGGCCATTCTCTCAGTTTTAACGGTGGAAGCACGTACGTAATCGCTCCTGTTGCCACCACCACCACCGGCGACTTTACAATGGAGTGCTGGGTCAACTGGG
>DATGFY010000310.1:0-4456 GCA_035308785.1 Bacteroidota bacterium
AAGCTAGAGCGCCGGAGCGAATTCTCCTTCTGTGCAAAAGTAATCTCCGTGCTTCCTCCGCCGATATCGATCACGAGGGCTTCTCGTGGAGGAATGGCTAGGCCGCTCAACGCTCCGCGGAAGGTCCATAGCGCTTCATCTTCGCCGCTAAGAACCTCGATCTGAATTCCGGTTTTGCTTGCTAGGAATTCAATAAGTTCCGATTTGTTGGTTGCATCGCGGACCGCGCTCGTGGCGCATGCGACGATAATGTCCGCGTTGGCCTCATTTGCGATCGACTTGTATTGCGGAAGGATTTCAGTAAGCGAAGAAAATCCATCCGGCAAAATCTTCCTTTGAGCATCCACACTCTTGCCGAGGCGCGGGAATCGCTGCTCGTGTGCTATCGGATGGATGGTACCTCGATCGTCAACATCGGCAACGAGGAGGAGAACGGTGTTGGTTCCAATATCAATCGCCGCAATTCTCACGCTGGACTCCCATTCTTGCGCACCGCGAGAGCTATCCATTCGTTTTCTTGGGTCTCTTCCACAATCTCAAACCGATTTGATTCAAGCGCAGAATGGATAGCGGTTCGATTTTCCTGAAGAAGTCCGGAGAGAAGGACGATCGCATTGTCCTTCAACAATATTCTGATGATAGGAAGCATCTCCACGATGACATTGAGCTGAATATTCGCGGTGATGAGATCAAACGTGCCGTGGATTTGCTCCAATGAGGTGTTCGAGATTTTAATCTTATCGGCCACACCGTTGGCCGTAATGTTCTCACGGGCATTTTCAATCGACCAATCATCGATATCGATACCGAGCGCGTTTTTCGCACCTAATTTGATTGCGGCCACAGCGAGGATCCCTGTTCCTGTGCCGATATCAAGCACAGATTGTCCGGCGGATACATACGACTCGAGGAGGCGGAGGACAAGACGGGTGGTTTCGTGGTATCCGGTACCAAACGACATCTTCGGATCGATGTGCAAAACAATTCTGCCTCCGGAATTCTCGTAATCTGACCACGACGGCTTTACTGCCAGCTTCGTTCCGATTTCTATCGGTTGAATTGATTGCTCCCATTGCCGGTTCCAATTCTCTTCTTCGAACTCGCGGAATTTTATTTCTGCGTTGGCAGAAATGGTTTGCAGCAACGCTTTGATATCTGTGAGCAACCGCTCATATTCGGTCTGGCCGAATGAGGACTTATCGAAGTAGCAGAGAAGATGGGAATCGGTCTCCTGAAATCCATGCGAGCCGAGTTCGACGAATGTGGGAATTAAAAGCTCGCGCTGGTGTTCATTTGCGGAGACGGCAATTTCGAGATAGGTTTTCACTCGAGGAGACGCGGCGGCGGATATATCCCGCTACGGAGTTTGGCGGAAGACGACCGTCGTGATAACTCGGCCAACCGCTTCGAGCGATTGGGGGCTGCATTTATCGGGTGTGTCTTGCGTGGTGTGCCAATACCGGTTGGTGGTATCGGGGTAGTTGAAATCGATAAGATCGATTGCTTTTATTCCCGCATCGTTGAAGGGAAGGTGATCGTCGGTGACCCATCCTTGCAACTCATCGGAGAACTGAGAATATCCGAGCTCTGCCGCAGTTGACCAGACGAGATTAACGATATCCGGAGCATTTTGGAGTGAGAAGCGCTCTTTACGGATTTCCAGTTCTTTGTCGCCGATCATATCGAGCAGAATTGCGAACTGGGGCGAATATCCGGGAGGAAGATTCTTCGCAAAGTATCGCGCGCCTAACAGATAGAAATTATTGTCGCCTTCTTTGCCGTAATCTTCGCCATCGACGCAAAGCAGATCGAGACCGATCGGGGGCGGTGTTGCTTTACACAACCGGGCAATCTCAAGGAGGACGGCTACACCGCTCGCGGCATCGTTGGCCCCGAGGATTGGCTGATTCTGTTTCTTCGGATTGGGATCCTGATCCGCGCGCGGCCGCGTATCCCAATGAGCGATAAGAAGCACGCGTTTCGTTGCATTGGGATTGAACGAGGCGAAGACGTTCGTGAGTTTCAGTACCTCGCCATCGTATCCAATGGTAGTAAAGGGTTGGAGAGACACCGTATCGGCATACTGAGAGAACTGCGATTGTAGATAGCTAAGGCAGTTGATATGCCCGTTGGAACCCGGATTCCGGGGTCCGAAATCGGTTTGGGCTGTTAAGTATGCAAACGCATTCTTGCCGTCGAACGAAGGAATCGGCGTCGGAGCATCGGCTTGGCTCGTTTTCTGCTGCGCGGTAGCCTCTTTGGGAGAATCCTTCGCACATCCGGCGAGACCGATGATGAGGGAGGATGCCATGAGGAGGGTGAACGATAGTCTATTCATAGTTTAGGTACTCAAAAACTTAAGAAAAAGGCCTCTATTTTCCAATTTTTCGTAGGTAAGGCTTTCGAGTCTTCGCGACCGTGCCACCCGCAACTTTTTCCACCATGGTCGCGTCTAAAGGAGGTAGAGATTACCGACCTTTGGAACTTCTAAGGACATCAACATGAATGCATCGCAAAGTATGGCAGGAAAATTAATTGTTTTGGTATTGTTCGCTGTGGGATTCGGCGTGGTTTTGGTGACGCTTTCGGCGCGCGAAACCAAGGGTACAGCCTTCCATTCGCATATGTACGGCACGCCCCATACGATCGAAAAGAAATACACCGTTCAACCAGGAGGATTGCTTTCGGTTGATGCCGATGAAGGTGATGTAACCATTACCGGTTCGGAGGGCACCGAAGCCGAGATCACCGTGACGATGCGCGGAGATGCCGAGCGCCTCGATAACTACCACGTCGATATCAATCAGGACGGCAACACGATTAAGATCGAGGGAAAAGAGGACCGCAATTTCTTCCATCACTGGAACGGCAGCAACATGGAAGTTCACTTTGATATTAAATTGCCGAAGAAATTCGATCTCGATTTGCAGACTGCGGGCGGAGACATTACGCTTAATGATATGAATGGCAAACTTGACGGTAAAACTTCCGGTGGGGATTTAGAACTTACCGGCATTAGCGGCACGGTCGATATGCGGACTTCCGGCGGCAACGTTAAGGTCCACAACGGCGACGGCGACCTGACGTTGAGAACGTCCGGCGGCAACATCCGCGGCGATAAGGTGACGGGGATATTCGACGTGGAAACATCGGGCGGCAATATCGATCTGATGAACGTCGATGCGAAGTTGAACGCAAGCACCTCGGGCGGTGAGATTGAGGTTGAACTTGTATCGAACAAAGGCGTTTCTCTTTCGACCTCCGGCGGCAATGTCCGCGTCCGAATGGAAAAATCCCTTGCTGCCGATATCGAAGCGGAAACGTACGGCGGCGATGTGAATTGCGATCTTGAATACTCCGGCAAGATCAAAGATGGTTCGATGAACGGAAAACTGAATGGCGGCGGCGCACTCATCCGCGCGAAGACCTCCGGCGGCGATATTACCTTTACGAGCAAGTTCTAACGGCTATACACATCAGCCGCAAGAGAGTGGGCGACGAGTTTCTCGTCGCCCTTTTTATTTTAATAGTTCAGCTTCGCGAGAAGGGTGGCGATTTCGTCTTGCAATTCATGGAGTTCGTGCGATTGGCGCGGAGAGTGATTGTTCAAGATGCTGAAGGCGAGCATGTGGCCCGCCGCGGTTGTCACATATCCGGAGAGGGCTGATACTCCCGTAAGCGTTCCGGTCTTAGCGTGCACATTTCCTTCCGTTGGGGGTTTTTTCATTCGGCCTTTGAGCGTTCCGTCGATTCCGGCAATTGGTAAGGTAGAGTAAAACCGTTCGAACGTTTTTTTGCGATGATACTGATCGGTGAGCACCTTGATGATGATATCGGGTGAGATTGCATTGTAAAAGGACACGCCCGAGCCATCGAATAAGAGGATATCGGAAGTATCGACGCCGGTAGTTTCAAGATAGTTCTTGACTGCGAGAACTCCATTGTTCCACGTTCCCGGTTTTCCGATCTTCTCCGATGACAATGTCTTTAAGAGATTCTCGGCTCCGAGATTTTCGCTGTTCTTGTTTATGTGCGTCAATACTGAGTCAATCGGGTGGATAAAATCAGCGAGTATGGTTTTCCCGTCCAGAGAATCGATCTTCTCATGGCCGGCAACGGAAATGCCCCTGGCTGCGAGAGACATTTTCAACAAATCGAGGAAAAACATTTCGGGGCGCCAAACGCTCACATCGAAATGTGCCGCCGTATCGGACGGATTCACCCTGCCCTGAATGATGAACCGGTTCTCCCCATGAGGTCGCAATACGTTAAGGGCGATGACATTGGTATCCGTGGTAGTAATCGAAAGGTTCTCAACTCCAAAAGACTCCAACAATGGAATGGCCGCATACGAACCTGCTTTCCCCGGCAACCCGGGATAAACGGTGATACGGATAGAATTCCCGTTGACGGACAGGGGAGTGATAAATGGTTCATCAGATTCGGGTTCATCGTC
>DATGFY010000311.1:0-5131 GCA_035308785.1 Bacteroidota bacterium
TGGCCGCATCCGCAAAGTCGATTCACTCCCCGCAAACCAACTCGCACTTTACGATAAGCTCGTGCCGATGTTTAAGCTCATTGAAAAACTCACCGGCCCCCCAATCGGCCAATCGATAATCATGGTTGGCAGAAAAATGTAGAGCGAAGCGCCTGCTTCGCTCACGGTTGTCAAACCAAATGGACATTCGGATTCAATATATCTCTTAAGTATCCGTTCTCTAAGTGGTCATTTTGCGAGGTTAAGGTGAGCGAAGCAGGCGCTTCGCTCTACAAAACACAAAACCCCAGCCATTCCTGACCGGGGTTTTTTCGTTCTTACTCTCTTACCTTCTTACTTTCTCACGCTTTACGTACCCGAAGAGTAATCATCCTGATACTTCCTCTGCTCCGCGGTGAGCTTATCGATCGATAGCCCCATCGTGGAAAGCTTAACGCCGGCAATTTCCTGATCTTGCTGGGCAGAAATATCATAGACTTTATTCTCTAACCGCGTGCCCTTCTTATGGAGTTCGGCCAAGAGCAACTGCGACATGAACTGGTTCGCGAACGACATATCCATCACTTCCGATGGATGTCCTTCCGCCGCCGCAAGGTTCACCAAACGGCCTTTCGCAAGCACATAAATCCTGCGGCCATCGGCCATCGTGTGCTCTTCGTTGTTCGGACGGATCTCGCGGATCGTCTTCGCCAATTTGCCGATGTGGACAAGATTGATTTCGCAATCATAATGACCGGTGTTGCACACGATTGCGCCGTCTTTCATTTTCTTGAAATGGCGGTCAACGATAATGTCTTTCACGCCCGTGGCGGTAATGAAAATGTCGCCGATCTTTGCCGCATCGTCCATCGTCATCACGCGCATGCCTTCAAGAGTCGCTTTGAGCGCCGCAGTCGGCTTCACTTCGGTGACGATGACGTTTGCGCCCAGGCCCTTTGCGCGGAGGGCAACGCCTTTACCGCAATGCCCGTAGCCGGCAACGACGATATTCTTTCCGGCAAGCAGAACGCTCGTTGCGCGCAAAATGCCGTCCAGCGTCGATTGTCCGGTGCCATAGACGTTATCGAAATCCCACTTCGTCTCCGCATCGTTGACTGCGATGACCGGATACTTTAATGCGCCGTCATTCGCCATCGCGCGGAGGCGATGCACGCCGGTGGTGGTTTCTTCCGTTCCGCCGATCACATACTTACCCGCAAATTCCGGATGCTTGTTGTGGATCGTGAAGATCAAATCCGCGCCGTCGTCCAGCGTCAGGTTCGGGTGGATCTTCAGCGTCTCTTCGATGCACCAGTAGAAATCCTTTACCGACATTCCATGCCATGCGAAGATCGATACCCCTTCGGCAGCAAGCGCCGAGGCGACTGCATCATTCGTGGAAAGCGGATTGCAACCGCTCCAGCTCACCTGCGCGCCCGCATCGACAAACGTCCGCACCAGCACGCCGGTTTCTTTCGTCACGTGCAGGCATCCTGCAATGCGGTAGCCCTTGAGCGGCTTGGTCTTGCGGTATTTCTCGCGAAGCGCCATCAGCACCGGCATCCGCGATTCCGCCCATGCCATCAGTTGTTTGCCTTCGGCGGCAAGTTTCAAATTCACTACTTTATATTGACCCTTCTTAGAATCCATTTTCTCTTATATAGTTTTATGGTTATTGTAAAAGTTTTTGTCGCTTTTCCGTCTCACATCTACCGTTTCACGTTTCACGCTATTCGTTAAAGCGCTTTTTGCAACGTCTTGACAAGGTCCAACTTCTCCCACGTAAACTCTTTTTCGGACCTTCCGAAATGCCCGTACGCTGCGGTCTTTCGGTAGATCGGCCGGCGCAAGTTCAACCGATTGATGATGCCGTGAGGAGTCATATCGACATTCTTTTCTATAGCGACGCGAATTTCGTGATCGGCAACGCCGTTTGCAGTTCCGTAAGTGTTCACATAGATCGCGATCGGTTCTGCCACGCCGATGGCGTACGCAACCTGGATCAAACACTCTTCGGCTAATCCTGCTGCAACGACATTCTTTGCGATGTGCCGCGCTGCATACGCCGCGCTGCGGTCAACCTTCGATGGGTCTTTTCCGGAAAACGCTCCGCCGCCGTGCGGCGCTTTTCCGCCGTATGTATCGACGATAATCTTTCTGCCGGTCAATCCGCTGTCGCCGTGGGGACCGCCGATTTCAAATCTGCCGGTCGGGTTCACGTGCACCACTGTCCGTTTATCGAGCAAATGTTTGGGGATGACGTGCTTGATGACATGTTCGATCACGTCCTCTTTGATTTTCTTTTGCGTCACATCGGGATCGTGCTGAGTTGAAACCACAACTGTATCGACGCGCTTCGGCTTGCGTCCGTCGTACTCCAAAGTCACTTGGGATTTCGCATCGGGACGCAAATACGGCATCATGCCGTTGTGTTTTTTGCGGATATCCGCCAACCGTTTCACTAACTTGTGCGCATACATAATCGGCATTGGCATATACTCGGGTGTTTCGTTCGAGGCATAGCCGAACATCATTCCCTGATCGCCCGCGCCGCCCGTGTTCACACCGCGGGAAATATCCGGCGACTGCTGGTGTATGGTGGACATCACCGAGCACGAATCGGCATCGAACCGGTACTCTGCTTTCGTGTAGCCGATATCCCGGATCACTTCGCGGACAATATCCTGCACCTCGACATACGCATTCGTGGTGATCTCACCGCCGACAAGCACCATGCCGGTCGTGACGAACGATTCGCACGCCACGCGCGACATCGGATCTTGCGCTAAGAGCGCATCCAGCATCGCATCCGAAATCTGATCGCACACCTTATCGGGATGGCCTTCGGAAACCGATTCGGAGGTGAAGAAGTAATTCATAGATCGTCCTTCTAAAAGAAATCCAGTTCGGCGGAATTGCCGACATTTGCGCGCTTGAACGTGCCGTTCACAATCGCATCGTTTCCTACTAAAGAATTCTCCAACAGCACTTTATTCACAACTGCATTTTCGCTCACAATCGAATTGCGGATAACGGAATCGTTCACCTGCGCGCCGGCGGCAATCGTCGTAAACGGTCCGATGATCGAATTGGTTACGCGCGAATCGCGCGAGATATACACCGGCGGCACAATTACCACTCCCGGCACCGGATCTTTCGTCGCAAGCCGTTCGAGCAAGTGGCGGTTCGTCGAAAGCAACGTCTCCGGCTTCCCACAATCGAACCAGCCTTCCACCGGGAACGAGGTGATCGATTCGCCTTTTGTGCGCAGCAGCTCAAGCGCGTCCGTCAATTGATATTCGCCTTTTGTCCGCACATCTTTCTTGAACAGCTCGTCGATGCATTCCACCAACTTCTGCGGACGCATAATCCAGTACAATCCGACAATCGCAAGGTTGCTCGTGGGATGTTCTGGCTTCTCGATAAACCGGGTGACCGTATTATCGGCCATCTCCACGATGCCGAAGCGGCGCGGATCATCGACAAATTTTACTCCTACGGCAGTCTGCCCGCCCCCGATAACCGGCTTCAGATCGACTTCAAAAATCGTGTCACCCAAAATGATCAGCAGCGGTTCATCGCTGAACGTCCCGCGCGCAAGGGAGATTGCATGCGCCAACCCTTTGCGCTCTTCCTGCTCGATGAAATCGACCTTCAGTTCATAATGTTCCGTAACATATTCCTTCACCATCTCGCCGAGGTAGCCGACGATGATCGTCGCGCAATTGAATCCATCCGCGATGATCTTATCGAGGATGTGCCCGATGATCGGCTTGCCCGCGACGTTCAACAGCACCTTCGGCACTGCGTACGTATGCGGCCGCAAACGGCTGCCCACTCCCGCTACCGGAATTATCGCGCGCATCGGCTGGCCGAGCTTACGTTGTTTTTCAATGAGACCTGATTCAATACTAGTTTATTTCTATCCTGCGTTGGCGAAAAAGGTGTTAGGTGCTGGGAGTTAGGTGATAGGTAAAAACGAGTTTTAAGATCTTTCCCTAACACCTTTCACCTAGCACCTAGGCTGTGCCCCCAACCGGATTCGAACCGGTGTTACAAGCTTGAAAAGCTCGTGTCCTAGGCCTCTAGACGATGGGGGCCAAAACTATTTTCGATTGCCGATTTTTGATTTTCGATTGAAAAGCCGAAGAACAAAATGTTTTGCTTTTATTAAATCGAAAATCAGCAATCAAAAATCGAAAATGTTCTTGGGTGTCCAGTGGGGCTCGAACCCACGACCTCCAGGGCCACAACCTGGCGTTCTAACCAAACTGAACTATGGACACCGTGCCGACACTACTGCCTCCAATCCATTCTTTCTCTTTCCGGAGTGAAAGCCGAAGTGCTAACTGCGCGGATTTGACCGATCCGAATAACCCCCTCGAGAGCCCAATATCACAGATATTGCGCTGCAAATCCTCGAATTTTCGTTCTGCGTAGCATAAAAGATAGCGAAAAGTTGCCGGAAAATCAATTGCCGCTATGGGGTGGCTCTTTCCCCTCTCCCAATGGGGAGAGGGGATGCCCCGACTTTCGAAGAAAGGCGGGGAGGGGCGAGGGTTGTGCTTTCCCAAATTTGAATCCTCGCCAAAAACTTCTTAATTTATACTTTCCATGAGGTTCCCATCATCCCATTACTAGCCCATTGCCATGACAAAACATAGCCGCACTACACTCTGCACCATTGCACTCGGCACTATTGCACTCATAGCACTCGTCCCCGGTTGCACTTCTACCCGGCTCACCAATATGTGGTCCGATCCGGTTTTCGCGGGACCTCCGTTTGGCAAGGTACTTGTAATTGCAATGCGGAATAACGCTGCGCGGCGCCGCATTTGGGAAGACGCATTTGCGCTCGATCTGGGAACTCATGGCGTCGCAGTAACTCCGTCGTACCGGATATTCCCCGATAATCCTCCGGATACAACGCAGATTGCCGATGCCGTCCTGAAGAATGGTTTTGATGGCATACTCGTCTCGCACCGTCTCCCCGGTGAAACCGAAACCGATTATATTCCCGGCTACGTCACAAAGACTGCACAGACAGTGTACGATTCCACGGCGCAACGGTTCTTCACCCATTACGAACGAGTCGAACATCCCGGGTACGTCGATTCCGAACGCGTTGCTCGGACCTCAACCGATGTCTGGT
>DATGFY010000312.1:0-2613 GCA_035308785.1 Bacteroidota bacterium
TCCTCAAGTGTTTTTTTCCTTCCTTTTTCTTATATTTTCCATTCCTTCAGACTCGTACAAATAAAAATAGATGGCTCGTTCGTTATCGTTTTGTTTATTCATATTCTTCATTAGTTTTTTTGTCCACGATACCTCCGTTGCGCAGTTGTTGGCGTCTCGCGACACCGTTACCTCGCAAGATTCCGTCAAGTCGGCGGGAACCCCGCAGGAATACAACCCCAAATGGTACAGCATGATCAGCAATCTGCCGGGCGATTGGCTGACCTATTCGCGCGTGACGTTTAAGACGAAAAATATTCCGTTGATGATTGGCGTGGCTGCATCTACAGGGATTCTCCTTGCGACCGACGACCGGACGTGGCATTCGGCGCATAATTGGTACGAAGGATCTGATTTTGTGCACCGCTGGAGCGATAACGTGGAATGGGTCGGCGATGGGCGGCCGCAATTCGGGATTGCGGGAGTGTTCGCGGTGTATGGATTTGCATTCCAAGATGAACGCGCATTGCGCACCTCAAGCGAAGTTGTTGAGGCGATCTTGGCGTGCGGCGGCGTGGTGCAGTTATTGAAGCATGTTACGGGGAGGCAAAGCCCGTATGTTTCATCCCAGCCGGGCGGGGAGTGGGTGCCATTTCCAAACCAGTGGGACTATGCGAAGAAGGTGCCGTATTACGACGCGTTCCCATCGGGGCATCTATCCACTGCTCTCACTGTTCTCACGGTCGTGGTGGAGAATTATCCCGAGGCGAGTTGGTATTTGAAGCCAATCGGCTATACGGCTCTTGCAGGCCTTGGCGTCAGCATGGTGAATACGGGAATCCATTGGTACAGCGATTACCCGTTGGCGATTGCACTGGGGTATGAGTTCGGCATGATCGTTTCGCATCCTTTGGATTATTCGACTGCGGATTCATCCGGGAAACTTGATTCCGGGTTATCGCTGAGCCCCAAGGTGGATTTTATGGGGGAGGGGATTGCTTTGAGGTATGGGTTTTAGGTTATCCTTGTACGGACGCTAAAGAGATGGCGGGCAAGCACAGAGTGGGAACTATGAAGATCTGACCACCCCTAGCCCCTCCTTACACACAGGAGGGGATTTTCGTGATGTCACATTGAACTTTCCGCACCCCACTTGACTCTTTAGGCAAATTCTCCTATATTTTTGAATTGAAAACAACGGCTTCTTCAACGGATTCTTGAGAAGAAAGGAGATCGGTCTTCAGTTTAGAATATCGGAGTCGCAGCAACGGCGTTCTTGGCAGCAAGGTTTTGATATTGAATCAGAACTACGAGCCGATGAGCATTTGCAACGTCAAGAAGGCGATTATCCTATTATGGCTCGGCAAGGCCGAGCTGATTGAAGCGTACCGGGGTAAGAAAATCCATTCCGTAGCGGCTGCGATGCCGTATCCGAGCATCGTACGCCTTAGTGTCTATATCCACATTCCGTATAAGAAGATCATCCTTTCGAGAAAGAACATCCTCCGGCGCGATAGCCACCGCTGCCAGTATTGCGGCAAATCGGATATTATGCTGACGGTTGATCATATCATGCCGAAGGCAAAAGGGGGCGAGGATTCGTGGGAGAACCTCGTGACTGCATGCGTGGAATGCAACAACCGCAAGGGCGACCGGACTCCTGAAGATGCGCACATGAAATTGCACCGCAAGCCGATGAAGCCGAATCACGTTTCCTTTATCCGCCATTTCGTCGGGACAATCGACGAGGCGTGGAAACCGTATCTGTTCATGAATTGAACTTGCCGAAGCGCAAGTTTTTCCTTCCTATTCGTTCAGACATTTCGTATTTTAGAAGCATGATTGATTCTCGTAGGAATATCCATGTCTAAGCGGTGGGAGATTTTTCGCTTCGCTCAAAATGACAATACTCTGGGTGTGGTGGTTGGTGATGTGATTTGCCTAACCCGAACAAACGACGCCTCGTCCCAAATACGAGCCGGGCAAGCTGGATTCCCGCTAGAAGCACGCGGGAATGACACGGTACTAGGGATTGCGGGATCCGATCATTGTACGTCGCAATTATGAGTGAGACGAAAAAGAAAAAGAGAATTTTGAGCGGGATGCGGCCGACGGGGAAGCTTCATCTGGGGCATCTTGTGGGTGCACTCGAGAATTGGGTGGCGCTCCAAGGTGAATATGAGAATTTTCATCTCATCGCGGATTACCACGTCCTTACCACCAATCCTGATACTGGTGAGATCTACAAGAACTCAATCGATATGTTGATTGATTGGTTGGCGGCGGGAATCGACCCGAATAGAAGTCCGATGTTCCGACAATCGCAGATTAAAGAGCACGCGGAATTGTTTCTGATTCTTTCAATGTTGATTACCTCTGCGCGGTTAGAGAGAAACCCAACGGTGAAAGAACAGGCGAGGGATTTGAACATCGAGAGCCTGACGTTTGGGCACTTGGGTTATCCTGTCTTGCAGGCGGCGGATATTTTGTTGTACAAGGGTGATCTGGTGCCTGTGGGTGAAGATCAGGTGCCACACGTTGAAATTACGCGCGAGATTGCGAGGCGGTTCAATGCGCAGTACGGAAGCGTGTTTCCTGAGCCGGAAGCAAAGCTGACAAAATTCGCGCGACTTC
>DATGFY010000313.1:0-3528 GCA_035308785.1 Bacteroidota bacterium
CTCAAAGGACGCGGAACAACAATCGCGAATGCCGATGCAACCCTTGGGCTCTCGATTGATTCTGCCACCATCCGAAATATCCCTATTACAAAGTCGCAGATTACGTTGACGGCGCTCTCGCATAAATACAGCGGAAACGCAGTCCTTCATTCGGGTGGAATGGGAGCGGAAGTCAGCGCATCCGCGGATTATACAAACGAGGCGATGCCGCACTTCGATGCCTCGGCGAATCTGCACAGAGTCAGTCTCGATAGGATTTTGGGTGATACTTCGCTGCACACCACCATCAGTTCAAATGTGATCCTTTCCACTGACGGCTCGACAATTGATGATCTCAGCGGCAATTCTACGGTATCGCTCTATCCTTCTACCGTGCGGGGCGTTGATGTTGATTCGCAGATGATTAAGGTCTCACTCGATCAACGAAACACGAACGAAAAAGCATTCGCACTCGTATCCGATATCGCCAACGCGACGGTGAACGGAAAGTTCGATATCGATATCTTTGCTGCCTATGCGAAAGAAGATTTCCCGAATCTTGTAAAACGAATTCTCAAGCACGCAAGCCCCGGCGATACAGGCGCATACACCAATCCCCGCGCGCTCGAAACAATTCGCAAGCACGCTGAGGAAGGTAAATCCATCGATTTTAACTACGAGATTTCGGTAAAGGATCTTTCTGCGCTTCAAGGATTTTTTGACGGAACTCCGATCACGGCGAGCGGCTACTTAGCCGGATATTTCCGCGGGAGCGCTGATCGGCTATCGCTTTCGTGGACCGGCAATTTCGACACACTGTATGTCGGCCTCCCGGGTTCTGAAATCACCGTGCGGAATGCCATTCTCGGAGCGAACGCGACTGATATTTCGTTGGATAGGACGCTGGAACGGATTTCCGGCGCAATTCGAATCGATGCCCCACTCGCGCGTTTTCACAATACGGCCATCGAAGACCTGCACTGGGGAGTAAAGTTTGGCAATTCCAAGAGCGTATTCAGTCTTTCAGGTATCTACGATTCGCTGGTCTCGCTGACAATGCACGGAACAACCGGGATTCAGCCATACGCGTACAGCATCGATATCGATACGTTTTTCGTCACCAATAAGAATTACACTCTCCGCAATTCCGACGATATCCAGGCGAGAATCGATACAGGCGGCGTAGAGGTGATGCATGCACTGATCGTTCACAATAGTGATAACGCGTCGATCTCAGGTATCCTGCACCGCAAGGGTGGTTTTGATATGGATGCTTCGTTGCACACGTTCCCCTTAGACAAGCTGAATGTATTCTTCCCTGATTCAATTTCGGCGCAAAATGCCACCGGTTTCAGGGGAATGGCGAATGCGGATGTGCATCTATCGGGCACCCCCGCTTCACCGGAATTTACGATCAACGGCAGAATCGATAGCACCTATTATCGCACATCGAAAATCGGGAATGTTGCCATCGCCATCAACTATGCCAACCGGATGGCACGGCTCAATGTTGCCTCTAAACTTTCGGAAAAAGATACGGTTCCCGTCTTCAGCATCATCGGAAATCTTCCGGTTGATCTTGGGTTCTCCGGTGTTAACGAGAGGTTCCCGGACAAAGATCAAGATATTACTCTTCACACGGATGGTGTCGAACTGGGCGTCTTGCAGCCGTTCCTGCCCGGTCTTCGCAATTTGCGCGGAAGTGCCGTAGGCGATGTCATTGTGCTCGGTACGCCCCGGAATCCATTGTACTCCGGATCGTTGAAGATCAACCCTACAACATTCACGTTCGATGCGAACAACCTTCAGTATGTCATCTCGGGAAATTTGGTGCCAAAAGGAAATAAGATCACCTTTAAGGATTTCGTGCTGAAGAACTCCGCCGCATATAAATATGCCGGTACCGCCCCGATCGAAGGATATGTCACAATCAAGAATTTTGCTCTCGATACAATCAATATTACTCCGAACGGACAAATCCTGCTGATGGCCGATGCTTCAAGGAAAGTGATCCCCACGCTTTATGGCACCCTTCCCGCTGTCGTTCGGGCGGGCGAGTTTACGTTCAGCGGCACGCCGGATGCACCTTACATGTCGGGTTCTGTTGTAATCAATAACGATGATTACGTAACCTTCCCTCCTGTGCAAGAAGGATCAGCGGGCGGCTCGTCCGTTGTCCTTCCGTACTTCGTTATCGATGACACATCGAAATCGACTCTTCCGAGAAGCACTGATAGCACTTCATCGGGGCGCCAGCTTGCCACCCGGCAGTACACCGGCGATAGACGGACGTTTTCCGATAAATTACGCTACAACCTCACGATTGAAACCGAAGGAACGACCCGTGTGAAATTTGTTTTCACACCGGCCACGGGCGAAGAATTGTACACCGAACTCGAGGGAAAGGTGAGCGCAATTAATACAACCGGGACGCCCTACCTTTACGGCGATCTTACTCTCGGTTCGCAATCCTACTACAATTTTTTGAGCAAAAAATTCCTCGCAACCGGAAAGGTGAAGTTTGTTGGCCCCTGGGATAATCCCGATCTCGATATCACCGCTACATACGAGAATTATCATCAAGCCGACACGTCTTCATCGAAACTGCCGGAGATGGTAATCGTCGAATTGCACATCACCGGAACGCGCATACAGCCGAATCTTGCGATGAACATCATGATTCAATCCGATCCGAGTTCGCCCCCGGTCGATTATGCCACAGAATCGAAGTATGCCGGCGGCGACGTCCAATCAGACGCCATTTCGTTTATTATGTTCGATAAATTCCACAGCGAACTTTCTGCAACGGACCGCGCGGCGATCTCCAATGTCAGTTCCTCGGCAAGTTCCATGGTCTTTACCGGCTTCACGTCGAATCTTCTTTCGAGCGTGTTGACAAATTTTCTCAGCGACCAGTTCTCGTTCATTCAAAGCGCCACGCTCTCCTATCAAAGCGGCATACCCGATCTTCGCATCGGCGCTGAGGTGGGTAAAGGATATTTGCGCGGAGGCGGACAGATCCTCAACGATATCGGCAATGCCAACGTGAGCTATCAAGTGAGCCTTGGCAATTTATTTGACCGGCCTTCACTTCGGAACCTGTTCATCGATCTGGAGCGCAATGTTACCACCCCCGATGAGACGCACCGCAATACAACCACCAACACCGCAAAGGTCTATTACAAAATTTCGTTTTAGTCGTTCGGGAGCGAACTATATTTTTGGCTTTCCGCCCTCCGGAGAGGTAATTCATTAATATCATTTCATTCATAATTTCAATTCATGACAACAGAAAAGTTAGAACTTTATAAACAATTAACCCTTCGCCTCTTCGCGAAGTATCCGCGGCAGTTTTTTAAACCGACGGAGATCGCAAAACGCATCGCCGTCCGCGGCGAAGACGATTACCGCATCCTCTTGAAAGCGCTGCACCTTCTTGATGAAGAGCAGCTCATCGGCAAAGCACGGCGAAAACGATACGGCCACGCCGTACCTCCGTCATCCCAACTCACGGGAAAAATCATCCTTACCAAACAGGGCACCGGTAAG
>DATGFY010000314.1:0-4404 GCA_035308785.1 Bacteroidota bacterium
AACCCAGGTTTACTGTAGCCCCGTCTTTTTCCACGAGGAGCTTATCCTGCACATAGACACTGCCCGAGCGGGGCAAATAATCGTATGAGTAGCTGTAATTATAGAACGGCGCATCGGTAATCACTTTGCCGAAATAGGTCGTCTGTGGTTCAAGCCGAAGCACATCGCTGTTGATATCATATTGGTTAAACTCGTATCCTACTTTAAAAATATGGAGCGGGCTGAACTGAATATCCATATCGCCCTTGACTGTATAGATGTTCTGCTTTGTATCCGCCCACCATGCCTCAGCGCCGCTGGTAACATATTCAAGAAAGAAATCGTATTGGTACGCAGTCGTATCGATCGAGCTTTTGTCCGGTTCGCCGATGTGCGAATGCTGGAGCGATTGGCTCAGATTCATGGTATAATGCACATCCGGAGTGACGGTGTAGGAAAGCACAAGCGAATTGCGGAATGAATCCTGGGCCCGTTTCGGAAGCCCGTCAAGATCGAACCGCCAGCTATACTGGTAATCTCTGAACCGGTGGACCGAATAAATACTCTGCAGGGCGATGTTGACCTTGCTGGAAAAAATGTAATCGAATTTTGTCATCCCGCTGAAGTTCGTATTGATCGGCGTCGAGAAAAACTTATCCATATCCTGCCACCAGCGGGTATCATCCATGTGGAGTGTATTGGCGGAAAAATAATGCAGCTTTTCTTCGATGATCGGCCCGGAAAGCGTTAACTCCCCTTCCGTTTCGCGATTCGTTTGCTGCGATAGACCATTGGGCACCCATTGATCCCGTTCAAACCGTAAATCGGCGGTGGATTTATCTGAACCTCGACGCGTAATGATATTCACGACGCCTGAAAGCGCATTGCCATACTCCGCTTCGAATCCTCCGGTCTGGACCGAAAATTCCGTAACAGAACTCTTGGGGATCGAGCTGCTCACTCCGCCGGAAACCACATCCTGCATCGGTAACCCGTCGATAAGATAGACCACTTCGGACGATTTGCCACCGCGCACGTTTCCTTCAGCGGTTACGCTTGGGAAAAGTGTCACTAAATCGGAAACATTTTGCACGGGAAGCTGTTCGATTTGCGTAGTGCCAAGGGAATAATTCGTGCTCGTGACATCTTTCTCGATCATAGGCCGTTCAGCAGTCACTTCGACCTCGTGGAATTGCACCGCAGACTGATCTAATTCAACGTTGACCGTCGTACGACGGTCAGGGTGAATCTGGACGTCCTTCTCTACAAGATTCGAATAGCCAACGGCGGAAAACCGCACGGAGTACGTTCCGACCTCGACATTATTGATCTGGAAGTGTCCGTTGACATCGGTAACAGCTCCAATTGAGGTGCCAACAATAACGACATTGACGCCGATAAGGGCATCGTGATTGCTTTTATCTTTGACAGTTCCTTCAAGGGTGCCCTGCGTGCTTGCGAAAGAGCTAATAGAAAAGAAAAGCGTAATGATCAGTACGACCGAATAAATGAATGGGTTCACGAAAGGGAATGTATTGCCACGACCTTCAGGTCGTGGGTAAGGAGCGACAAATCTCTCAGGGGCTTTAGCCCCGGACTGCCTGAGAGCAGGGGGTTGAAACCCCGCGCCTTGGGAGCTTGATTCCACGACCTGAAGGACGTGACAATTTCCCAACTTAAAAATCATTTCAGTAGAACGACGGAAGAACAACATGAAGTTACTGCTTTACCTCGGGTTTCATCTGTGGGAAAAAGGTGACGTCGCGGATTGAATCGGAGTTCGTAAAGAGCATCACAAGCCGGTCGATACCGATGCCGAGACCGGCAGCCGGCGGCATACCATATTCGAGAGCGCGTAGGAAATCTTCGTCGAGAACTTGCGCTTCTTCATCGCCCTGCGCTTTCAGGCGCATCTGCTCTTCGAAGCGTTGCCGCTGATCGATAGGGTCGTTTAATTCAGTGAAGGCATTGCAAATTTCGGTGCCGTTTACGAACGCTTCGAACCGCTCAACTAACCCTTCTTCGGTACGGTGGCGTTTTGCCAGCGGAGACATCTCAACGGGATAATCCATAATAAAGGTCGGTTGAATCAGCTTCGGCTCAACGAGTTCGCTGAAAATCTCGTCCATCATCGTGCCGATGCTTGCGCCGGGTTCGATTTCGAGCTTGAACTGTTTCATAATCCTCTTCAAGCCCTCTTTATCCAGTCCGCGCAGCTTCTTGCCGGTGGCTTCTTCGATGGCATCGAACATCGTCATCCGTTTCCAAGGCGGCGTAAAATCAATTGTGTGCTTGCCGACTTCGGCTTTCAGCGTTCCGTTCACTTCTTGAGCGACGGCAGTGATAAGTTCTTCGACCATCGCCATCATCCACTTATAGTCCTTGTAGGCGACATAGATCTCCAACATCGTGAACTCGGGGTTATGGGTTCGGTCCATCCCCTCGTTGCGGAAATCTTTCGCAAACTCATAGACGCCTTCAAACCCACCGACGATAAGACGTTTAAGGTAGAGTTCGTTCGCGATGCGTAAATAAAAATCGACGTCGAGCGTGTTGTGATGCGTGACGAACGGCCGTGCGAATGCGCCGCCGTACATCGGTTGAAGGATCGGTGTTTCGACTTCAAGGTAGCCGCGCGCATCGAAATAATTGCGCATCGTCTTAATCAGCTTGGCGCGTTTGATAAACACTTCGCGTACGCCATCGTTCACCGCGAGATCGACATAGCGCTGGCGGTAACGAAGTTCTTTATCCGCGAACGGATCGAACACCTGCTTGTTGCCGGATTCATCGGTTTTCTCTTTGGCAATGGGCAAGGGCCGGAGCGACTTCGCGAGAAGTTCCAACTTGGCAGCGTGGACAGAAATTTCCCCCATCCTTGTGCGGAAGACAAATCCCTCTACCCCAATAATATCTCCAATATCCAGAAGGCGGAAAATATCGTACCGCTCGCCGAGGTCGTCTTTTTTCATATAGACCTGGATGCGCCCGGTGTTATCCTGAATATGGCAAAACGAGGCCTTCCCCATCCTGCGGATCGACATAATCCTGCCGCAGACGGAGACATCCATCTTGGGTTGATCGTCTTTGAACGAGGAGAGAATTTCGGAGGCGTAGTTACGGCGGTCAAACTCGTGAGGGTAGGGATTAATGCCGAGCGCGCGCAATTCTGCGAGCTCTTCCCTCCGCCGGAGCATCAGTTCATTGATGTCTTCTTGCGCGGGCTTCTCTATGTTAGCGTGCGGCTGTACTTCCACTGTTCCCTGCTGTGATCGTAAAACTTTGAGTATTCATAATAGGGAAAAAGGCGGGGAAAATCAAGAAAAATGGTGCAAAATTGTAATCAAGAATCATTTTCAATCTGATTAGGCAATTGATTAACTCCCCCCCATCCCCTATATTGAGATAATATTCCCGTCTGAAACGCGGGCGTAAAGCCCGCGGCTACCTGTGAGTCATCATGTTCAAATACGTTTCTACTAAAATAGAGATCAAGATTCTGCTGCTTCTCGTGGCCGTGTTAATACTTGGCTTTGGGAGCTATGTTATTGTGAGCATCCAGAAGGAATCGAGCGCGATGCTGAAAGAGCATGATGAAAAGCTCCAGCTCTTTTCCGAGACGATCATGGCGGGAATCCGGAACGTGATGCTTACGGGCAAAGCGCCAATTGCGGCGGCGTTTGTGAACGATGCTCGCGAGAATCTGAACTTCGGTTCGATGACGATCTACGACCGGTTTGGAAAAGAAGTGTTTCTGCGCGAGGGCGAAGGGGTTGCCTATCACGTCAACGAACCGAACGTTCAGAAAGTCATTTCTACCTCCAGGCCGCTCGTGACCATTACAAAGGAGCGCATGGGCGACGTGTGGGCAGGCTACCAACCGATCATGAACGGCCCCCAGTGCTGGCGCTGCCACGGTCAGGCCTATCCCTTGCGCGGTGTTATTTCGCTCACGCTTCACCCCGAACAAGTCTGCAGCGATGCGACGCAAGATTCGGTCAATCAGGTAGCCGGGATCATCGGCGATTATGTCGCGGGAGCGTTCCGGGCGATCATGCTCGGCGGCAAGGGCGCGGATATGGATACGCTGATGTTTTCCTCCCGCAAAGAAATTCCCGTAATCAAAAATGTGCGCGTCTATACCCGCAACGGCGATCTGGCATTCGGCGAGGCGGCACGAGAAGATGTCATCCCGGATACCATCAAACGGATCCTTGTTGAGCACAACGAGGTGCACGTCTATGAAAAGACATCGAGCGGTCTCCGCCTCTATCTCCCGCTCGTCAACCAAGATCGTTGCCAGGTATGCCATGGCTCTGTGTTCCCGATGCGCGGCGTAATGGTGTTCGATTTCGATTCCGGGAATCTTCAGAATATCAGCAACGAGTTGCAAACCCGCATTCCGCCAGTGCTTCAAACGGCGGC
>DATGFY010000315.1:0-2582 GCA_035308785.1 Bacteroidota bacterium
GTGTTTTTCGACAGTGTTCGTGAGTTTGATTTTATTTTGCGGAGAAATCTGCCCGAAGATTTTTGAATCCCGCCAAAACTCATAGACTAAGAGGGTGGGGACGTAATAGATATTCTTCTTCGCCATCATCCGAAATGTCTCTTCCCTAAGATACAAACCATGCTCGATAGAATTTACGCCGGCATCGATTGCGACCTTCGCCGCCGAATCGGAATACGTATGCGCCGCGACACGCAAGCCCGCACGGTGCGCTTCTTCAACTAACACCTTTACTTCCTCCGGCGAATAATTCATGGCTCCGGTCAAGGAATCGTTGCTGAGCTCCTTTTTTTCATACGTCTCCATGTAGATTTTGATGACGTCGGCACCCTGCTTCGCCAATGACCGCACTTGCTTGCGTATTTCTGACGATCCATCCGCCTCGTACGATAGGTGGGGGAGAGTTTCGTACGGAGAATAGCCCACCAATCCGTATGCGCCTGTAGCTGTGACAGGTTGTATTGCCGCGAGTATCCGCGGTCCCGGAACAAGATCTTTCTCGATTGCATCGCGTAAAGCGATATCTGCAAAGCCGCTTCCCTCGTTCCCCAAATCGCGAATAGTTGTAATTCCCGCTTCGAGGGTTTTCTTCGCGTTGGCAGTTGCATAGACTGCGCGAAACTCAGGCGTCTCCTTCAGAATTTGATCATCGTAATCGCCCGCGTGTAATGCAATATGCGTGTGCGCGTCGATCAATCCCGGCAATACTGTCGCAGTGCTTAAGTCGATCACCTGAGCCCCGACCGGAATAGATAGATGTTCGCCCACTTCAGCGATGGTTTTTCCGTGTACTACTATGACGCAGTTCGACCTGAGCTTATCCGATTTCCCATCGAACAGCCGCCCCGCATTAATATACACGGTGCTATCTTGTGCGAAGCAGAGGAGAGGAAGGAGGATCCAGAAGAAAAAGAGCGTTCGGAATGTAGTCATGAGATATATATGAAGGTTGTTGTTAGTTTTACCATCCATCATCTACTGTCCACCGTTTACCCCTCTTAAAGATTTCTACCTGTTCACCGATTGCATCGCCGCTTGGGGATAGCGTGCGCCGGCTGCGGCACCCGGGGGCATCGCTTTTTCAATCAGATCCAGGTCGCTCTGATTCAATGAAACTTCTACGGCGCGGATATTTTCCTCGAGGTACTTCCGCCGTTTCGTTCCGGGTATCGGAACAATTTGCTCGCCGCGCGAAAGCAGCCACGCCAGCGCCAGTTGCGCCGGTGTGCAACGCTTGCCGTTCGCTATGTCTTCCAGCTTGTTGACAAGCTCGCGGTTATGATTGAAATTCTCCTTCTGAAATCTGGGGTTGTTCTTCCTGAAATCTGATTCGGCGTATGCCGGTTGCTTGATCGATCCGGTGAGGAACGCACGTCCCAGCGGGCTGTATGGCACAAGGCCGATTCCCAATTCGTTGCACAGCGGCAAAATCTTCGGCTCGACGTCGCGAGTCCACAGAGAATATTCCGATTGCAATGCAGTAATTGGGTGAATTGCGTACGCTCGGCGAATCGTTTCAACGGATGCCTCAGAGAGACCGATATGTCGAATCTTGCCTTCTTTTTTCAATTTCACCATTGCATTCACCGTCTCTTCGATCGGGGTGTTCGGATCGACGCGGTGTTGGTAGTAGAGATCGATCGTGTCCACTCCCAGCCGCTTCAGGCTCAGGTTGCATTGCTCACGCACATATTCCGGCTTGCCATTGATGCTGCGCGTGCCGTCAGGATTCCGCAGGAAGCCGAACTTTGTCGCCAGAAACACCTTATCGCGTCGGTCATGAATCGCCTTGCCCACAAGTTCTTCGTTGTGGCCGGAACCGTACATGTTCGCGGTGTCTAAAAAATTTATCCCGAACTCTATGGCCCGGTGAATCGTTGCAATCGATTCGGTGTCATCCCGATCACCGTAGAATTCCGACATGCCCATGCAACCGAGGCCGAGGGCAGAAACTTTGGGGCCGTTTTTTCCTAATGTGCGGTAGTACATAAGAAGAGGAAATAATATTAGTTAGTTCAAAGATTGGATCGAGATGGAAAGATAGACAGTAAAACGACGAGGAAACAAAATTTGTCGGAACGGCGGGATTTGAACCCGCGACCCCTTGCACCCCAAGCAAGTGCGCTAGCCGGGCTGCGCTACGTTCCGGATGTTATTGCAAAAAGAATATTAATTTTCCCTTTTCTTAACTCGCCTCCGAGAAAGAATAGAAAGGGCTCACAATTCATTCTACAGAATGAAGACTCGCCTTAATTCTTTGGAGATCTCTCCATCCCATCGGTGATTTCAAAAACGATTCTCGTTTGACTGCAGCAGATCGACTTTCAAATTCTTCCGAATAAATAAGTCTCCACGGCCGACCGTGCACAGTAGATTTTGAATCACTGACATTGTGGCGCCGCAACCGCTCGTTAATATCTTGGCATTGGCCAATATAATACTTACCGGTAGAATCGCTTGTCAGGACATATACAAAAAAATTCTTAGCCATTAGTCGATTCCGCCCCAAGTCCCAAGGGGATCCCTTCGGGACAAGTGCGCTA
>DATGFY010000316.1:0-2301 GCA_035308785.1 Bacteroidota bacterium
TGCGCGATTGATTCTCCGCGGGAATCCCTCTACCCGTATCTGCAATCGCAATCTCAATCGAACTATCTTTTGTTTTTGTGTCAATCGCAATAATTCCACCCTCAGCGATCGCCTGAACCGCATTTTTTAGGACATTGATAAACACCCGCCGAAGCTCTTCTTTATCGGCGCAGACAATATCTTTGACTGCTCCCAAATGTAATCGGAACTCTATTCCGTGTTCCCGTTCGAAGAGAGCCTTGGCCTCCGAAAGAACCTCGTGGACACCAATGTGTTCGAGGTGGCGTTCGGGCATTCGGGCGAAGTGCGAGAATTCCGACGCAATGCGCGACAACGCTTCGATCTGCTCAAGAATAGTGTTCGCGATTTGATCAAGCATTGCGCCGAAATCTTTTGCTCCATCCTTATAGGCTTGACGCAGGTGTTGAATCGATAGTTTAATCGGCGTTAAGGGGTTTTTGATCTCATGGGCAACTTGCTTCGCCATTTCCTTCCAGGCAAGTTCACGTTCAGCACGAAGTCTGCGTTCTTGCGATTCCCGCAAGTTGCGCGTCATCGTATTAAAGTCGGTCGCCAGATCGCCGATCTCGTCCGATCGGCTCATTTCGACCGTAACAGACAAATCTCCTTCGGCAACTCGGCGCGTTGCTTCCCGCAATTGCAACAAGGGGCTTGCTATCCTCCGCGAGAAGAAATACCCTAACGCAAGCGAGAAGAGCATGGCGAAGGCATATGCGCTAAAAACATATGCATTTCGCTCGGTAAGCTCAGAATCTAATTCCGGCTGCCGATAGATCGTCGGTACGGCAACGACGCCGATGAGATTGCCTGCTTCGGAGAGCAGCGGCCGGTAGCCGACGACGTACGTAAAGTTGCCGATCGTTTGTTCTTCGTTGAAGAAGCCCGACTTCCGCAAAACGATTTGTTCGTAAGAAGCCGCGCTCAACCGGCGGTCGATCAATCCGGCCATATAGAGTTCCGGTTTGCTCGTTGCAAGCACGTTTGCTACGCCGAAGACACTGAAGTCTGTCCCTATTTCGTTCGCGATGTCGCCGCATTGTTCATCATGCAGGCGGGAAAGATCGATCGGGGCATTAATCCCATACCGTTGCTGGAGATCTACTGTAATTTCCGCGCTCTCTTCACGGAGCCATGAAACTGCCGATTGTTCACTGCGCGTTTCTGCCTCTGTGCGCTCATAATACGCGAGCATTGCAAGCGGTAGGAATGAAATCACGAGCAACGCGGCGAGGAGTTTAAGACGAAAACCGGGATGCAGCCGATGTCCCCGCACCACAAGCAGCAAAAGATAACAAAGAGTCAGTATTGCGATAAACGCAATAAAGAAAAATACAATTCTCAGAATGATAAAGAGATGCCACCGAAGATCTAGCGATACCATGCGGATCCCGAACCATGAATGTTGCATCACCTCACCGGAAGTTGTCAACTCCGGGAGAAAAAATGATTCGAATTGAACCCCTCCAATCGATTCTTCAGTCCATACTCCTGCACTGCTCTGAGAACCAAGAGGGCCGGAGCTATGCGCTTGCCAGTTCAGAATTTCTGACGGTGGCGGTTGCGACCTCGGAATCAAATCGCTTGATGAATACACGAGCGTTTTACCGGAATACTCGCATTCGACGATGGATCGGAATAGCCTCTTGTTCGAAGAATAATTGCGCAAAATCTCAGGAGCTTCGCCGCCGATTAATGCTTGCCGATCTGCAGAAACCTCCACCCATACTCCGCCGAGAACAGTGTCCCCCTCGACGAGGATCGGACTAAAGGCGGTGAACACTCTAATCGTCTGCCCGCCTTCTATTCGCTCTCCTGCCTCGATCGATCTCGTGGCCGGAAGCGGCGCATCGTTTGTTTCATTCGCCGAGTGGCGAACAATACCTAGGTGAAAATCACTGAGCGGTCGGCCGTTACGATCGACATACATCACCCAACAGTTGTACCCCTCCGTACTGAGCGCACTGCCCGCCCACCCGTTGAATGCAAGGGCATGGAAATCATTTGAGTCGGCACCTTCCGACACCGTTTCTGTTCCGACCACTGATAATTCATCCAGCGCTTGGTTAACAACGGCAGACATTCGCAAATCGATCGGTCTGACCAATTGACGCGCTAGCGATTCAACTTGCGCGCGATCCGATTTATGGAATTGTTCGTCTAGGGTGACAACAAGGATGACCAGCGCAATAGCTGACGCACATAGAGCCCAAATTCCGGGTCGTCGCACAATCTTCCCCTTAACGTCCCTGCCCAAATTATCCGCAATTAATACGATAATCG
>DATGFY010000317.1:0-3086 GCA_035308785.1 Bacteroidota bacterium
CATCGGGCCCGTAATAATTAATCAGAACGGACGTCTCGTTGTATTTCGGAATGATATGCCCGGCATACGCAAAATATCCGGGATGGTTTTCGGGAACGTAGAACGGCGGTTGGTGATACACTTTGTTCAACACACCGAACGAAAGCGACGGCAGGAAGCGTTCGGAGAACCTATCGTACGTCATCGGCTGGTAGCGGCGCTGGACCCCTTCGATGTCGCCCGGGACAAAAACAATCCCGATCGAGCTATCGACGCCGAAAAAAATATTATTGTAATCTTGTTGGCGTTCGGCATATTGCGCGGAAGCGATTTCCGTTTTCCCGGCGGCGACATAGATGCCAGTTTCGCGGATCGCCTGACGCATCGAATCGTCGCTTGCGGAATCGGGATCCGGCTGGTCGAATGTAATATCGATCCCCACCCCTAACACTCCTGCACGCTTTAGGTTGCGGATCGCATGGGCGTAATACCACCGGGGCCACGGGTAGCGTCCGGGCAGCGCTTTAATCGCCTCTTCCGAAATGTCCACGATCACGACACGCAGAGAATCCTGCGGAATTTTCAGCGGTCCGCGGTTTTGGAACCGGTAATCGAGACTGGAATCTTCTATGGTGGTAAGAGGAGAGCGGAAGAAAAAGTTCTGCGTCAACAGAATAACGAGGAGTGCAACCCCGGCGCTGATGCCCAGCTGGACATAGAGATCGCGCGAGCCCTTCTTCTTATGCGGTGTATGCGCCTGTGGGTGCGGAGTTTGCTCGCTCATGTGGAAGACTTGTGTGACGGCGTGTCGGAGCGGCCATCCCTAAGGGCGGCCTCGCTCCTCCACCGTAGATGGAGGAGCATGTTATTCCCGGTCTTCTCGTTCAAGACCGGAAGGCTAGAAACTATATCTCAGCATCAGACTCGAAACGACATCGGTGGTCGATCCGTTATTGGCAAGGAGGTTCAGATCGCCGATAATGCTGACTTGTTGCTCGATCTGATATTCTGCGTTAAAATCGAATAGGGTCCGTTTCACAACGCCAAGGGTCGGACCGACCATGCCTGCGAGGGTGAGTTTATTGTCCATCATCCGGTACTTTGCGCCGATGAGCAGAGTTTCGTAATTGTAATTGTACAGCGTATCCGATGGCGGCACGAGCAGCGTATCGAGGCCGGGCAACTGATTCAGATTGACCGAGAGTCCCACCGATGTTTGCAGCGGGCTGGTCCAGTTCGTCGTCAACGCCAGCGTAATCGTCGTGTTCTTGCTGTTGGCATGAGTGATGGTCTGGTCGTCGCGCGAGGAGGTGCTCACGTTAAATGAGGCCGAATGCCGTAGGCCTGCGGTGAAATCGTAGTTCGCTTGAACGTAAAATCTGTTCGTCTGATCCTTAATGGCCGATGTTGCATACGCAGAATCGTTGATGAGGCCGTTATCCTCGGCGTTCGTCCCGTATCCGATGGTGATATTCGGGAAATTGGTGCGCGGGAAGTACGACAGGGTAAAGTTTGTGTTGGTAAAGGTCGTGGTTGCGAGCTTCGATTGATCAGTGTTATCTTGCAACCGTTCGAATCCGAGCGAGAAAAACACCTGGTTCTGAATGAGGCGAATCCGGTCAAAGACATTAAATCCCTGAACATCCTGGCGGAGATACGTTTGGCCGAACGAATTGTACTGGCTGCCGTGATAGATGTAGGTCCCCTTGAGGTAGTTATCGAAATAATCCACCGAGCCGGCTGCTTCGTAGGCCATGATGGAGGAAAGTTTATCGATGCCCAACGGAACGATATTCTGGTTTACAGTGATGAAGTGCGAGACGAGATCGCGGATCTTCTTAAAATTGCTCCGCTGGTTCGCCGAATCGGAGCCCGTAAACAAGCTATCGATCTGCGAATCGGTAATGTTCCCGCTCGAGATATCGGTGTTTCGGACGCTTGCGCCGTACTGGCCGGTGAGCAACACATGCCGGTTATCGAATCCGATCAACATGTCCGTTCCAACGGCGATATCTTCTGCAGGACGGGAACCATATAGAATAGAGGTGACGTCGTCTTTCGATTTCAAATAACTGAAGCCCCACTGGAACGATTGACCGCTTCCGAAACTCGGGCGGATGACCGTCAAAGTCCGTGCAAATGTTCCATACTTGTACTGCGCCCAGACCGAACTATCGGCGTTGTACGGACCGTAATTGTTTGTGCGGTGCAAGATCGAATCTTGCCGCACGGAATCCACCAATTGCGTTTGCGAAAAGGTATGAATCGTATCGCCATCCACCTTGCGGGTGACTTCGCCCGATGCGTAGTCAAGATTAAACCCGCCCAACGTAAGATCGGCGGTTAATCCGCGCAATCGCTTGCCATCCATAATCAGACTGGGGAATATCGGGAACGCATCGCCGAAGCCGACTTTGAGCCACGAGGTCTTTCCCTCTATATAATATCTGTTTTGCGGCTGGAGACTCGGCACATCCTCGTTCGTCAAGTATAACTTGCCGTTGACCTGCAGCCAATCGTACTGCGAGGTGAGATTTAACAACCCGCGGTTGTACGTGCTGTTGACATCGGAAACTTTTTCGTTCCGGTTTTCGAGCGTGCCGTTGAGGTTGTATTGCAGCTTGTTCGCGTTCACCGTTCCCGGGGTCATGCTCGTTTGAGTAAACGCAATGCTCGATTTATGGGCAAGCTTGCCATCGGTGCTGTACAATTCTATGCGCACCACGTGGGGCCCGGTGGGCAGCGGCGGAGTAATGTTTTCGGGAGTAAGGGTAATGAGATCGCCCGTCAACACGGCAAGGCCGGACACATCGCGGTCATCGATGAAAATCTTGGTGCCTTTCCGATCGATCGTCGAATCGGCTTTAATCAATGATACCGAAATGACCAGGTCCTCCAGCGATGTCGAACTCGATGGATCGGGGCTCAAAAATAAAATTGCATTGTCTTTCTGAAGAGCGGGCATCACTTCGATTCGCAGCGGATGGTTGGTCGGATTCTCCGAAGGATACGTGAACACGCTGTCACCGCTTTGCGGCTTGAGGATAAAATAGTATTCGATGCCCGTGGTGGTGACATCAGTGCCGGGAACCGTCGCCGTGGCGAGA
>DATGFY010000318.1:0-1740 GCA_035308785.1 Bacteroidota bacterium
CGGCTTCCTCGCCGAGACCAAGGACAAAGAGCTTGCCTGCACAAACTATAATGCGTCGGTGCTCACAAGCATCAAAGATGTGACGGCCGAAGTTCTCTCCGCAGTGAATGATTCGATGACCGTCGATGCACGGGCGAGAGCCATCGACGAGAAATCCAGGAAAATCGAAAAAGACGCGAAGGGTACGAGTGAAAACACCTGCCGCGTCTCCGATGCGTACAACGGCGGCAAATATTTTCTTTACACGTTTGAGGTAATCCGCGATGTCCGCATGGTGTATGCGCCGCCAACCTCCATCGGCGTGTATGGCGGGGAAACGGATAACTGGGAATGGCCGCGCCACACCGGCGATTTTGCCATCATGCGCGCGTACGTTGCCCCGGATGGGAAACATGCGAAATACTCCAAGGACAACGTGCCGTACCACCCGAAGAGTTTTCTGCCCATATCCACTGCACCGAAAAAGGAAGGCGATTTTTCGATGGTAATGGGTTTCCCGGGACAAACATTCCGTTACCGCACCGCGTCGGAAATCAAACTTGCCTACGAAGTCACGCTGCCGATGACAGTAGAGTTGTTCCAGAAACGCATCGACATCATTAACGCGGCAGGAAAGAACGACCGCGGATTAGAAATCAAGTACGCCGCCAAGGTGCGCAACGTCGCGAACTACTATAAGAAGTACAAGGGCACGATGGACGGTATGCGCCGGCTCAATCTGTTGAACCTTCGTCAGGATCAGGAAGCCGCGTTCAATGCGTTCCTCGATTCGAAGCCGGAGCTGAAATTACAATACGGCAAAGTCCTCCCCGATATCGCTACGGCGATGCAGGATCTCAACAGTTTCAACAAGAAGCAGCTTGTGCTCTCCCAAATGAGCCAGGCAGTGGAAATGGTCCGTCTCGCCAATCGTTTGAAAGGTTTCGCAAACGCGTTCAAGAAAGATTCCGCCTCCGGCAAGATGGTTCCGGGCAGCAGTCCAGATGAGTTGCGGTCATATCTGGCCGACTCGTACAAGGACATCGATATCCGCGTCGACAAAGAATTGTTTAAAGCATTCGTGACTGAAGGCGCCGATCTCCCGGAAGCGCAACAGATCAAGGCGATCAAGGCGATTGTGAAGGACAAGACAGGCGCAGACCGCGAAAAAGTGATTCGTGATTTTGCCGACGACATCTACGGCGACTCGCATCTGACAGATACCGCCAAGGCGGCAAAAATGGCGTCCGAATCCGCCGACGATATCCGCGACGACCGGTTCGTGAAATTCGTCATCGCGCTCGATGAGGATTTCATGCCGTTGATAGACCATGTCAATAAGTATAACAGCAACATCGTGCGCCTGCGCGGCCAATGGCTGAAAGCCTATATGGCGTGGAAGGGCGAAGACATTTATCCCGATGCCAACAGCACCATGCGCTTCACCTACGGCACGGTGAAATCGTTTAACCCGCGCGACGCAGTGCATTACGGGTTTATCACCTCGGTTGCGGGCATTATGGAAAAAGAAACCGGCGAAGGAGAATTTATCGTCCCGCCGAAAGAGCGGCAGATCTGGGAGAAGAAAGATTTTGGTGCGTATGCCGATCCTGTCCTGAACGATGTGCCCGTTGCCTACATTACCGATAACGACATCACGGGCGGAAACTCCGGCAGCCCGGTCATTAACGGCAATGGCGAACTCGTCGGCGTCGCATTCGATGGCAACTGGGAAGCAGTGGTTGACGATTACCTGTTTGA
>DATGFY010000319.1:0-8755 GCA_035308785.1 Bacteroidota bacterium
ACCTCGGTCTCCTTCGGGGAAAATGCGAACGGCAATGTGGATCTCGTCGCGCAAATCCTGCCCCGCATCAATAATGCGACGCATTCGATCGACGCGGCGCTGTACAGCTTAAGCGGAGGTTCGCAGGGCGACGTGCTGGCCAACGCATTGGTGGCCGCGAAGAACCGCGGCGTTAAGGTGCGCGTGATCTGCGAAACAACTAACAGCGGGGGCAGCGGCTTCGGCATCCTCACGAGCGGCGGCGTCACCGTGATTACCCAGCACGAAGACCCAACGTGGAACGCCCAAGGCATCATGCACAATAAGTTCTTCGTGTTCGATTACAACGGCGGCGCTGCCGACAGCGTTTGGGTATGGGGAGGTTCGTGGAACCCGACGCAATCGGGCACCACGCAAGACCACCAGAACTCCATTGAAATCCAGGACGTCGCTCTCGCGGGCGCATACACGCTGGAATTCAACCAGATGTGGGGAAGCACAAGCCTGACTCCGAGCACTGCATCATCCAAATTCGGTTCCGATAAATCGGATATCACGCCGCATAATTTCGTTATCGGCGGCGTTCCGGTGAGCTGCTACTTCAGCCCGTCGGACCATACAACGTCGCATATTTGCAGCACGATGTCGCAGGCACAGGCTTCCATTATCGGCTGTATTTATACGTTTACGCGCAGCGATATCGCCGATACGCTTGTTGCAAAGAAGAATGCAGGCAAAAAAGTTCGTCTCACCATGGATAACAGCACCGATACTGGCGACCAGTATGCCTTTCTCGTCTCGTCCGGCGTCGATGTTCATCTCAAGGGCTTCTCGACCGGTTTGTTGCATCATAAGTATTCTGTGATCGACGGCGACCAATCGAGCGGAACAACGCAATATGTAACAACGGGCTCGCACAACTGGTCGAGCGCAGCGGAAAACTCGAACGACGAGAACGAACTGATCATCCACAGCCAGCGCATCGCGAACCTCTATTTGCAGGAAGCCGTTGCGCGCTATTACGAAGCAGGCGGCACCGATTCGATCCACGTTGTTTCCGGAACACCGGCCTTCTCTATCAATAAGAGCACGATTAACTTCGACAGCATCAATACGGGCACATCAAAAGTCGATAGCTTCGTCGTAACGAATACCGGCACCGGCGCCGCATCGTTAACGATTTCATCTGCAACGAGCAGCAGCGCACGCTTCACCATCAGCCCGAGTTCAGCATCGATTTCGAACGGCGCATCGAAAACCTTCACCGTCACCTTTTCCCCCACCGCAGCAGGAACCGTGAACTCCAATATTGTCTTCACCACGAACGCCGCGGGCAGCCCCGATACGGAAACCGTTCAGGGTTTCGGGATCGGCGTTCCGGCGTTCAGCGTGAACAAGACTTCCATCAGCTACGACTCAGTCCTCGTCGGGTCGGCAAAAGTGGATTCCTTCGTCGTTACGAATAACGGCACTGCATCGTTGAACGTGAGCGGCGTGTCCTCTACGAACGGGGTGTACACCGTTACCCCAACGAGCGCAACGGTTGGCACTTCGGCATCGCAGACGTTCAAGGTGACGTTTCAGCCCACCGCAACGGGAGCGGCATCCGGCAAAGTGATCTTTACGTTCAACGCAACGGGCAGCCCGGATACGCTTTCGGTTTCCGGCATCGGCAAAGGCGTCGTCGGGTTCAGCACCGATAGCACGCAGGTGCGTTTCGGCTCGGTTGCGGTTTTGTCTTCACTGCAGGATTCCGTGGTAGTTACCAATAACGGCAGTTTGACGTTGACGATTTCTTCGGTGTCATCGTCCAACTCACAGTACGTCGTCTCCCCCACGAGCGCGTCGGTCGCGGTCTCGGCAACGAAAACATTTAAGATCACATACTCGCCCACCGCCACAGGATCGACCTCGTCGAAAATAATTTTTACATCGAACTATCTGGGCAGCCCGGATACTATTCTTACTTCCGGGACTGGAACAGGCGCGCCGGTGTACAGTTCCAACAAGTCGTCGATTAATTACGACAGCGTCAATGTCGGCAGCTCAAAGGTGGACAGCTTTACCGTCACCAACACGGGCAACATTACCATGACGATTTCATCGGTAGCGAGCAGCAGCGGACGGTATGTGGTGAGCCCGGCATCGGCATCGCTGGCGGCATCGGCATCGAAAACATTCACCGTTACGTTCTCGCCAACGGCAGTCGGCTCTCTGAGTGCAAGCATTGTAACTACGTCGAACGCTTCCAACAGCCCCGATACGGTGGCCTTGACCGGAATCGGCAGAGGTGTACCGATTTATGGAGTGAACAAGTCATCCATAAACTACGACAGCGTGAACGTCGGCTCGTCGAAGCAAGACTCGGTTTCGGTGACGAATACCGGCACCGCCGCGTTATCCATCACGACCGCGGCAACGACAAATTCGCAGTTTACCGTGAGCCCGACCTCTGCGACAATTGCAATTTCCGGAACGCAGACATTCGTTGTTACCTACTCACCAACGGCGACGGGTTCGCTGAACGAAAATTTGATTTTCACATCAAATTTTTCTGGCAGCCCGGACAGCGTATCCCTGAAGGGCGTCGGCAAGGGCGTTCCCGGCTTCAATGCCGATAAGGCATCCATCGCATTCGACAGCGTGAGCGTCGGAAGTTCGAAACAAGATTCGATCACGGTAACAAACACGGGCAGCGGCACGGTCACCGTCTCGTCCGTCACATCCTCAAACGCGCAGTTCACCGTCACGCCAACAAGTGCATCCATCTTGGCATCGGGTGTAAAGAAGTTTTATGTGACGTATTCGCCCACAACGGTTGGCATATCTTCATCGAACATCGTCTTTACGCATTCCGGCGCGGCAAGTCCCGATACCGTTTCAGTACAGGGCATTGGTCGCGGCGTTCCGCATTTCAGCGTGAACAAATCGTCGATCGCGTTCGGGTCGGTGAATATCAGCGCGGCGAAACAAGATTCGTTTCTGGTGACCAATACGGGTACGGCGGCGGTTGGCGTCTTCACCGTCGTCTCGACGAATTCGCAATTCACCGCAACTCCGTCGAGCGCATCGATTCCCGTTTCGGGATCGCAGAAGTTCTATGTTACTTACACGCCGACAATAAGCGGCGCAACATCGGGCGCGGTGCAACTGATGCTGAACGCCGACGCGCTGAACGATACGGTTGCGGTGAGCGGTGCAGGCAATCCGATCCCGATTTTTGCTGTCGATAAGAAAACGGTCAACCTCGATACCATTGGCATCGGCACCACGAAAATCGATTCATTTGTCGTTTCAAATCCCGGCACGGCTTCGCTGAACATTACCGTCGTAGCTCCATCGAATAGCCAATACACGCTCAACCCGCAAAGCGCGTCGGTGAATGCGGGTTCGTCGCAATCGTTCGTGGTTTCGTACACACCGAGTTCTGCGACGGCGCTGAGCGTTACCGCGCTATTGTTCCACAACGCAACGGGCAGCCCGGACACGGAGACGATCATTGGTATGGGAAAAACGATACCCGGATTCAGCGTCAATCACTCGTCGGTAAGTTTCGATTCGGTGATTGTCGGCCAGTCGAAGATGGATTCCGTTACGGTATCGAATCCCGGCACGGCAGCGCTTTCGATATCGTCGGTAACCTCCTCGAATCCGCAATTTACGGTTTCCCCGACAAGCGGATCGGTATCGGCATCCGGCTCGAAGAAGTTCTATCTGACGTATTCTCCGACTGCCGTAGGGAATGCATCGGCGAATTTCGCGTTCGTTTCGAATTTCTCGGGCAGCCCGGATACCGTAACTGCGACAGGCATCGGCAAAGGAGTTCCCGCGTTCAGTGTGAACAAAACGTTCATCGATTTCGATTCGGTGGTCATCGCGCAATCGAAAACCGATTCGTTCGCGGTCACCAATACCGGCTCTTCGGCACTCAGCATTTCGTCGGTTATTTCCTCGGATACGCATTTCGTGATTGCGCCTCCGAATGCAACAATCGCACCTTCGCAGTCCCAAAACTTCTTTGTGACGTTCACACCCGATTCGTTCGGGGCGCATACTGCTTCGGTGGTGTTCTCGCACAATGCAGGGTCAGGCTCGGATACTGCGAGCGTTCATGGGTTCGGACGGTTCTCGGTTTCTGCATCGCCGACTGTGACGCTGGCATCGGGATGGAATATGGTATCGCTACCGATTGTTCCCCCTGACGTCCACACAACTGCAGTCTTCCCCACCGCAGCAACGACGCTCTTTGCTTATGCGGGGCGCTATGTGCAATCTGATACGTTCGCGACCGGGAAAGGGTTCTGGCTAAAATTCCCCTCGGGTCAATCGCCAACCCTGAGCGGCCTGCGCATCGTGACGACGAGCGTCCCGGTAACCGCGGGATGGAACATGATCGGCGGGATCACCGAACCGGTGCCGACGACATCGGTCTCAACCACGCCTCCCGACATGGCGCTATCGCTCTTCTACACATATAATTCCGGATATTCAAACGTCTCGTCATTGACGCCGGGACAAGGATTCTGGGTAAAGACGAACGAGTCCGGCACGCTGCTTCTTTCGGCGATCAGTTCAATCACTCCGAGGACGGTCGCAAGACCGCCGCAGCCGCTCCGCAACCGGCTGATCATCACCGATGCGAACGGACATACGCAAACGCTGACATTCGGCGAGCAGCCCGGCGAGGGAAGCAACCTGCTGCAATATGAATTGCCGCCTCTGCCGCCCGCGGATGCGTTCGACGTGCGTTTCGCCTCGAACAGTTCTGCCCAATTCTACGATGCCGTTCCTTCGAAGACGGTATCATTCCCGTTGCGGTTACAGCTCACGAAATATCCTTTGGAAATCCAATGGGAGATTTCCACCGATAAGGCGCACAGCTTCGCTTTACATATCGCCAACAATGGAAAGACCGCAGTGCATCAGCTTTCAGGAAGCGGTTCAATGCATCTCTCAGGCAATCCGCAGTTGACTCTTGCTGTGGGGCCGCTGGTTGATGTGCCGTTGGTCTATTCGCTGGCGCAGAACTATCCGAATCCATTTAATCCAACGACAACGTTGTCGTTCGGATTGCCTGCGAAGAGCTTCCTCCGCCTGACGGTGTATAATACGCTGGGGCAGGAAGTTGCGACGCTTATCGATGGAGTTCAAGACGCCGGATTCCACACTGCGCAATGGTTTGCGAATGCTTCCGCATCGGGCGTATATTTCTACCGGCTGCAGGCGGTCGATATTGCGAACGCATCGAAATCGTTTACGAAGATCAATAAGATGGTGTTGATTAAGTAAAGGCGAATGGCGGTAGATTCACCCCGCATTCAGCGAGCAAGACGAGAGTAACTCACCCCATCCCCTCTCTTACCCCCGACAAAAACATTCGGGGGTAAACTCCGAGTAAGGGCGCTATTATGTCCTGTGGGAATGACATGGGACTTTTGAAAAAGGATTCTGCCAATAGAAAACCCCTTGCACCGTTATCGATGCAGGGGGTTTTTGTTTGATGAACGATTGTGTTCCGGCGTCAGATCATCCGGGTTGATCCTTCTTCTTCGAGATAAGCGCTTTCGCCGTGGAGAGAGATATCAAGTCCCGCCTCTTCCTCGGCATCCGATACACGGACCGGGGAGAATTTATTGATAATCCAGAGCATGGCGTAGGTGAAGATGAACGATGCCAGAGCGGCTCCGACAACGGCGATGACCTCTTTGAAGAAGAACGTCGAGTTCCCTAACAAGAGTCCATCCGATCCGTTCGGATTGTACGAGAGATCGGCAAAGATGCCGAGAGCGACAACGCCGAGACATCCCCCAACACCGTGCACGCCCCAAACATCGAGCGCATCGTCCCACTGAAGTTTATTTTTCAGGTTTACCGCATAATAGCAGACGAGACTGGCCACAATACCGATGATGACCGCCGAAGTTGTTGAGACGTACCCGGCGGCGGGAGTAACGGCGGCAAGCCCTGCGATCGACCCCGTGAGAAGACCGACAAACTTGGGCTTCCGCTCAAAAATCCACGCCACCACCAGCCACGTGATTGCGGCAAATGACGCGGCGACATCGGTGTTGATAAATGCAAGCGCAGTGATGGAATCGACATGCAGCTCGCTGCCGGCGTTAAAGCCGTACCAACCGAACCACAACAGTCCGGTGCCGAGCGCGACAAGGGGAATACTGTGCGGACCGCGATCGTGCACCCGCCGTTTGCCGAGAAAAAATACCGAGGCAAGCGCCGAAAAACCTGCGATCGCATGAACCACGATGCCACCGGCGAAATCAAGCACGCCCCACTTTGCCAGCAAGCCGCCGCCCCACACCATGTGCGCGAACGGGAAATACATGAAGACGAGCCAGAGAACAAGGAATGAGAGGTAGGGACCGAACCGAACGCGGTTGCTGAACGCACCTGTAATAAGCGCGGGCGTTATTTGCGCGAACATCATTTGGTACGCCATGAACACCCAGAGCGGAATGCTCTGCGATCCTGCAAACGCCGTGTTAAGATCGACGCCGCGGAGAAATGCATAACGAAGATCGCCGTAGATGGCTCCTTCGCCGCCGCTGAAGCACAACGAATATCCGAACGCGTACCAGATCACGGTCGTCACGCCCATGGAGACAAAACTCTGAATCATGATTGCCAGAACATTCCTGCGGCCAACGAGTCCGCCATAGAAGAACGCCAGACCCGGAGTCATCAACATCACCAAACTGGTGGCGACGAGCATGAAGCCGGTATTGCCGGTATCGAAATGCATAGTTTAACCTTTCATGTGAGGTGGTTTCCTACAATATAGCTATGAATCGCAACTTTGCATGTTTCGTACTACCACAATAATCATTCCGGCGAAAAATGGCAAATGTACACAGGCTACTGAACAAGGAGGGTCTGTCATCCTCATTTTTGAGAATCGACTCGAGTGACGTTGCAGGACTGATACTAGGGATAAGAAATGGCAGAAAAAAACGGAAGAAAATCGTACGCGTTGCGTATGCAGGGGAATAAAGAACCCCCTGCACCATTGCAATGCAGGGGGTTCTTTAATTTACTGAGGATCGTTGGCTGTTACTGAGCGATCGTTACACTCCATGTTCCATGATCCGCATCGTGCGGAGAAAAGGGCGTTGTATCGTAGGTTCCGCTTGCCGAAGTGTGGCCGGCGTTAAATGTTCCGGTCGCAAGGTCGGCAGAAATGCCGCTGTAGGTAACAGTGATGTGGATATTATCGCCGCTAATCGTACCCGCGAACGGGGTCTTGCTGTTATCGGTGCCGACAGCCATGCCGATGAGCGCGCTGCCTTTAACAACGATGTTCAATGTCGCGCCGCCGTGGCCGGAGACCTGGCTTGTTGCTGTGCCGAGATAGACCTTCACGGAATCGGAACCGCTTGAGGATTCAGTGGAGAATCCGCCGGGGCCGTTCGGGCCGGTATAGCTGCCGACCAACGTGCCGTGGGAATAGGTGCCCATGAAGGTGTATCCGCCGCCGGTAACATACAAGCTATCGTTCGCGGTGTTGTACGTGCCCGTCAACGCTATCGGCGATCCGCCGATGTTTAACGTACCCGTAACCGTAATTATGGTAAGTTCGCTCAGCGATTTGGAAAACGACGATGACGATGGCACGGTGAGGGAAAGCGTACCGCTCTCCGTTCCGCCCGCAATCATGCCGACATATGTGCCGGATGCGTGCGCGGTCGTGTTCGACGTGACCGGATTATCTGTTTTTTTGCAGCTGCTGACCAGCAGCGCGCCCAACAATGCGAGCGCAAATATCTTGATAAATGATTTCATTAAAAACTCCTCTGCTAATAATTGTGATTGGTTGTAATCCCTCGTGAATTCGGTGGTAATTAACATACCATATTACACGGGGCGAGACAATCGCATATTAGTAGTAATTGCGCTGAAGTTCGAAGCACGCGTGGCGTCAGGTCTGTCGACTTGAAACCAATTCCCGAGGCCTGCCGTCATGGTGCATTTTGTGCTTTCCCTTCGATATACTTAACTTTAACATTCTATAATGTGTCATTCCCGCGAACGCGGGAATGACACTAATTAAAGTTGTAAAAGGGTCGTAATCCGCCACGGCGGACCGACTTCAAGAAAATATAGATGGGGATTGCCATTCTGCGTGGCTTCGCCACTCCGTTCGAAATGACTAACTGGTTAGGGCACGTAGCGACATGCCCCTACCCCGGCTAAAGGAAATAAAAAAACCCGATCATATGGACCGGGTTTTTTATATTCGAAAATCGGCACTCGAAAATCGACAATTCGTTTACGCTGTTTGTTCCTGCTCCTTATACTGCAACTGGTAGAGCTTGCGGTAAATTCCGCCAAGGGCGAGCAGTTCCTGGTGATTGCCCATCTCGCGGATCTCGCCTTTGTGCATGACGATGATCTTATCGGCGCGCTGGATTGTGGAGAGGCGGTGCGCAATCACGATTGACGTGCGGCCGCGGAGGAGCTTTTCGATAGCACGCTGGATCAACTGTTCGGTTTCGGTATCGACACTTGACGTCGCTTCATCGAGAATAAGGATTTTGGGATCGAATGCCAATGCGCGCGCAAACGAAATTAATTGCTTCTGACCGACCGATAGGGTCGAGCCGCGCTCTTTGACTTCCTGCGCATAGCCGTTTGGCAGCGCCTCGATGAATCTATCGGCCCCGACAACTCGCGCAGCAGCTTTTATCCTGTCGAGACTGATGCTTTCCTCGCCGAGATTGATATTCGATTGGATATCGCCCGAGAACAAGAACACATCCTG
>DATGFY010000320.1:0-2740 GCA_035308785.1 Bacteroidota bacterium
TTGGCATCCCTCCGACATCGATTACGTCGGTATTAGGGATTGTGAAAGCCTATTCTACCCGGGTGGGCAATGGGCCATTCCCGACGGAGTTGATAGACGAAACAGGCGAGAAGCTCCGCACAATCGGCCATGAATTTGGCGCAACCACCGGCCGGCCCCGGCGGTGCGGATGGTTCGACGTCGTGGCACTGAAGTATTCCGCAATGATTAACGGCATCAAAGGAATCGCCATTACCAAACTCGACGTGCTCGATACCTTCGAGGAGATCAAGGTATGCGTCGGCTACACGTTGAATGGCAAAGTCCTGAAGAATTTTACCACCACCGCACGCGAGCTTGATAAAGTCCAGCCGGTCTATGAAACATTCGAGGGATGGAAAACCCCGATCTCCGGCATTACGAAATATTCCGACCTGCCCGCAAATGCCCGCAAGTATATCGAGGCCCTTGCACGATTTACCGGAACTGAGATTAAGATGGTCTCCGTCGGCGCAAAGCGGGACCAAACTATTGATGTGAAGTAACCGGATCCTGTCTGCTGTCATTCTGAGCCCTCGACAAAGACATTCGAGGATAAACTCCGCGAAGAGTCTCCCACGCGGGAGGTCGCGACAACCGCCGGAGATCCTTCGCTCAGGATGACAACCCCTTTTAGAGTTTCGGTGATTACTGATTGTTTGGTCGTTGTTCATCGGTTATTCGTTGTTTAACGCATCTATCCTTCCTTCTCAACCCCCACACTCCTTGTTGAATTGACTCCTTAGCGCTGAATTGTTACATTGGAGGCACTGGTTTTTTGACCGTCCATTTCGCAGGATTGCGGCTTATCCTCGGCTGTCTCCTCGTCAATCATATAACCGTAAAGCAGAAAAACAATGGCAACTGTTGAACCTTCGGACGTAGCATCGATTTTTGGTTCGCGTTTCGAGCCGGAATTGCTGAACCAATTGGAAAGCATTTCGCAACGCGTGACCGCCAAGGCGGGTGACGTTATGCTGGATGTCGGACATAATATACGAGCCGTACCCCTTGTGTTGAACGGCACGTTTAAGGTAAGCCGAATAAACGATGAGGGACAGGAACTGCTCTTATACTATGTCAGTACAGGGGAGAGTTGCGCGATGACCTTCACCTGCTGCATGATGTCTCAAGACAGCGTCATCAAAGCCATTGCGGAAGTCGATGGAGAAATGCTTTGCGTGCCGGTGATGTATATGGATAAATGGCTGGTGCAATACCCATCGTGGAAGCGATACGTGATGACGACCATCCTGGACCGCTTTACGGAAATCATCAAGACTGTCGATTTTGTCGCTTTCAAGAAGCTCGACGAACGCCTGGAGATATACCTCAAAGAAAAATCGAAAGCCACAGGATCTGCCCTTATCAACCTTACCCATCAACAAATAGCCGATGAACTTGCGACAAGCCGTGTTGTTGTTTCCCGTCTCCTGAAAAAGCTTGAAGATGACAAGAAAGTCCTGCTCTTCCGCCACCAGATAAAGCTCCTCCACGAATTGTAACTTAAGTTGCTGACATTCCCTTCCGTTTGGCTTAACTTACATACGTTGATACGGAAGGACTCTTCGCCCGAAATTCAGCCGGGGCGAAATTAGCAACCCTCCTTCCAGTCGACAATCGAACAAACCCATATCCATCAACCATAGTATCGTAGAAGGAGTCAACATGGCGATTCGAATCAACGATGTAGCCCCGAATTTCACTGCCCAGACGACCAAGGGCGCCATCACGTTTCATGACTGGATTGGCGAAGGTTGGGCGGTTCTCTTTTCACATCCCAAAGATTTCACCCCTGTTTGCACGACCGAACTAGGGTATATGGCAAAGCTCGAACCCCAGTTCACCAAACGCAACTGCAAGATCATCGGGTTGAGTGTTGACCCGGTCGAAAGCCACGCCAAATGGGAAACGGACATCCGGGAAACGCAGGGATACGCCGTGAACTACCCGATGATTGGCGATCCTACCCTTGCGGTGGCAAAGCTGTACGATATGCTTCCCGCCGAAGAAGCAGGGACATCGGAAGGCAGAACTGCCGCGACCAACCAAACCGTCCGTTCGGTGTTTATCGTCGGTCCGGATAAAAAGATCAAACTCATGATCACCTATCCGATGACGACTGGCCGCAACTTCGATGAGATCTTGCGCGTCATCGATTCGATGCAGCTTACGGCGAAGCACAAAGTCGCCACGCCAGTGAATTGGAAGCACGGTGAAGACGTCATTATCGTCCCATCGGTAACGGACGCCGAAGCGAAGGAGAAATATCCGGCAGGATGGAAGACGATCAAGCCGTACCTCCGCGTCGTCACGCAGCCCGCCGCGTAATCTGAGTGCGCGCTGAACAAAAAACCATAACCCCTTTTATCATTCACAATTTTCGCAAGGAGAATATATGAACGTACACTATAAGAAGGAAGGAATCACCACATTTGATGCGCCGGTCGATAAAGTATTCGATTATATGAGCGCCGGAAACCATAAACACGCCGCATTCAAAAGCCACCGCTTGCTCAGCGCGGCAGGGAATGTCGTCACGCTCGAGGCCGAAATCTACACGCCCGACGGCTCGACGTTCACCACGACGATCACCCATAAGTTGAACCGGCCGAATGGCGTCGAGACGAGAATGTCTGGCGGCGCGTTCGACGGGGCGCGGTTCACCCATTCCTATACCCCCATCGGCGGCAAAACGAAGGTGGACCTGGAAGGAGAATTT
>DATGFY010000321.1:0-2887 GCA_035308785.1 Bacteroidota bacterium
AAAACCATTTTCTGCAAATCTCCGGCATCCGCACGCACATCTCGCGTCTTGGCGCCGGAAAGCCTCTCGTCTTAGTTCACGGCCTCGGCGGCCCGCTCATGTGGCAGCGCGTCGTCGTTCCGCTCGCCCAATCGTTCGACATCATCACCATCGATCTCCCCGGCTTCGGCGAATCCGACTCTCCCACTCACAATTTCTCTACCCAAGAGTACGCCGATTTCCTCCTCGCAACACTCGACCGTCTTGACATCCCAAAGGCAACGCTCGCCGGCATCTCCTACGGCGGACAAATTTGCGCACACTTTGCATACAAATATCCAGTACGTACCGAACGCCTCGTCCTCATCGCCTCCACCGGCCTGATGCGTGAACGCTTTGTGTTCAAATCCGACGTATTATGGTTTGCACTAAGCAAACTCATCTCCGCAACCGCACTGCGGAGCGAACGCTTTCTCTGCCGGTCCGCCCGCCGGTCGTTTTACAATATCGAAAGCCGCCCGTCCGATCTCTGCCGAAAATTCTACGAACAGCTCTTCGCCCCGGGACACCGCACCGCATGGCTCAACTGTCTGCGCAACGCCTTCACCGGCGCCGAAGAACTCCGCGCAATGCTCCCGCAAATATCCGCCCCAACACAAATCATTTGGGGCAAAGAGGACAAAACCGTTTCGCCCGCATGCGGAGAAGAATTCCACCGTCTTATCCCCCGCTCATCGCTGCTTGTAATACCCGAGTGCGCGCACTCGGTTCCCTTAGAAAAGCCAGCGGAACTGATTGCCGCTCTATCAGCATACCAGTAGAGTGCGGTCCCGCCAAACAGACGGCGGGCAAGTCGCAACCGCACCGGCGAATCGGAGATTCGCCACAACAAGTATTGTGGCTTGTGCGTACGAAGCATAACTCACCCCTGTCCGCCTGCGCGCGGACTTTCCCTTCTCTTCAGAAGAGAGGGGGGTTTCGCCGCAGGCGAAACGGGGTGCTTGCCAGCCGGTTAGGCGGGAGTTACGGTCGGCACGCACAACAACCAATTTTGACTTCTCCCAAAACTTTCTGAAATTATTACAGGCCCGTCCGCGTCATTGCCACTCCGCCGCGGCGGAATTATGTCGTGGTGCGCAAGTATTGTAACATGGCGACTTTAGTCGCCCACCAACTGTGAATTCTTATGACTCCAAATCCTTTAACCATCACCGATGTATTGCCAAGCTTTTCCGGACTGCCCGGCGTGGATGGGAAGACGCATTCCTCTAATGATTTCAGCGGCGCTCGCGTCCTCGTCATTGCCTTCACCTGCAATCACTGCCCGTACGTTCAAGCGTACGAAGAGCGCATGATCGCGTTCCAAAGAGATTACCCCGCAAAATCCGCAACGCTCATCGCGATCAACTCCAACGAAACCAACAACTATCCCGAAGACCGCTTCGAAGAAATGGTGAAGCGCGCGCGCGAAAAGAAATTCAATTTCCCCTACCTCCGCGATGAACGCCAAACCGTCGCCGAATCGTTCGGCGCATCGCACACACCCGAGTTTTTTGTCTTCGATGAAGAGCGCGTCCTCCGTTACCACGGCAAGATGGACGATAACTACAAGAACCCCAACAACGTGCAAGTCAAATACCTCCGCGATGCCGTCGATGCCCTCCTCGCCGGCAAACCTGTAGCCACGCCGGAGACGTATTCTATTGGGTGCACGATTAAATGGAGCGGATAATGTAGAGCGAAGCGCCTGCTTCGCTCCCGCAACAAACCCCCTCCCCACTCGTATATACCCCATTATGCTGATCAGACGCACATCCCTCGGCGCGTCGTTCATCGTTCTCGCCCTAGTCGTTTCACTCGGTGCCCGGGCGATTGCCGCCGAAACCTACCACCCCATCCGCACCACGACACCTCCCGTCATCGATGGCAAACTCGACGACTCCATCTGGACTGTTGCGCCACGCCTGACGAACTTCAAAACGTTCATCCCCGATTACGGCAAGCTCATCGATGAGCAAACCGTTGCCATGGCGGCATACGATGATGAGAATTTATATTTCGGCTTCCGCTGCTACGAACCCGACCCAAGCAAGATCAAAACCTCCATCTCCAGCCGCGATAATATCACATCGGACGACTGGGTGTGCGTCAACCTCGATCCGTTCAACGATCACCAGGGACTTTTTTGCTTCTACACCAACCCCAACGGCATCCAGGCCGATAGCCACTTCGCCAACAACAACGAAGATTTCAGCATCGATCTCGTCTGGTACAGCGCGGGCCATATCGATTCGCTCGGCTACACGCTCGAAGTTCAGATACCGTTGAAGAGCATCCGCTATGCCGATGGCGATCCTGTCACCATGGGCGTTGTGTTCGAACGCTACATCAGCCGCCGCTCCGAACACAGCAGCTACCCAGAGCTCGATCCTGCAAAGGGCGGCGCGTTTGCAACGCAGATGATGCCGATGGCGTACACCGGCGTGAAGCATTACCCGCTCGTCGAGCTGCTCCCGGCAATAACCTACGGCCAGCATTACAGCGCACAGAACGGCTCGATCCGGCAAGACAGCAGCGCGGGCAAGTTTTCGTTCACGGGGAAATACGGCGTCACCTCGAACTTAATTTTGGACGGCACCTACAACCCCGATTTCAGCCAGGTGGAATCCGACGCAGGGCAGGTGGATATTAACCTGCGCTACAGTTTGTTCTACCCGGAAAAGCGTCCGTTCTTTTTGGAAGGCAGGGATAATTTCAATATCGCCGCGATGGCAATCACGCCCGTCAGCCAGCTCGATCCCATCCAATCGGTCCTCAACACGCGCAACATCGTCGATCCGCTCGTCGGCGTGAAGCTCTCGGGCAAGGTGGGCGATAACGGAACGCTGGCATCGCTCTATACGCTCGA
>DATGFY010000322.1:0-4532 GCA_035308785.1 Bacteroidota bacterium
CGTTTTCTGCATGAATAACAAGAGTGCCGCCGTTCGGCAGCATCGCATCGCGGGCATTGACGCAAAGGTTCATCAAGACCTGGTGCAGCTGGGTCGGGTCGCCGCGGACTGTCCGCAAATCGACCGCGGTTCGGGTTTGAATCTTCATCGAACGCTGGAATGTCTCGCGAACGATCTTCTCGAACTCTTCGATAAGATGTTTCGGCTGGAGGACGATCTTTTCACCCTCTGCGCCGCGCGTAAACGTCAACACCTGCTGAACCATCTCCGCCCCGCGCTTGGTGCTGGATTCTACGGTCGAAAGCATCCGCTGGCTGCGCTCATCGGGCAGCTTTCGGCGCAAATTCTGAATCGTCAGTAAAATCGGCGCCAGCACATTATTGAGATCATGGGCGATTCCTCCTGCCAATGTCCCGATACTCTCCATCCGTTGGGCCCGAAGGAACTGCGCCTCAAATTTCTTTTTCTCGGTGATATCGCTGTTAAGTATCAGGATCGAACGGGGAGTACCGTTTGCATCACGGACCAGCGTCCACCGGCTCTGGATGACTAGGATTCCGCCCTCTTTGGTCGATTGGTGCATTTCGCCGTCCCACTTACCGTTCGCAAGGAGCGCGGAGCGAGCCTCCGTAAAATGTGTCGGATGTAACTTGAATGCAAGAGGGCCGAAGTTCTTGCCGGTAACCTCTTCGGCAGACCACCCGTATAAGTTTTCTGCACCTTTATTCCAATAGAGAATCGTATCGTTCATGTCACAAACAACTATCGCATCCGAAGCGATATCGAGCAGCGCCGCTTGTTCGTGGATCTTGTCTTCGGATTTCTTTTGCTCCGTAATATCGATTGAGACCCCGAGAACTGCCGGCGAATCAGCGCCTTCCATCGCCATCGGCATTTTCACGGTTTGGAGGATTCGCAGTGTGCCGGTGGAATCCGTAAATTGCTGCTCAGGAATTAACCGCGGCTGGTGATTCTTGATCACCCACAGATCGTTTTCGTGCGCGAGCCGGGATTCTTCAGCTGATTTCATCAATTCCGAATCGGTATGATTCACGACGTTATTTACCGTGGTGCCGAATGCTTCGGCGACCGCTTTGTTGACCAGCAAATAGCGCCCATCGGAATCTTTTACGAAGATCAAGTGGGGGACAAGATCGATAATTTGCCGCAGGCGGCGCTCGCTTTCGCGCAACTGGCGTTCAGCGTCTCTGCGCCGCGCACGATCTTCGGTCTCTTTTAGCGCGCGCGTGACAGAGGGAACAAGCCGCGAGATGCGGTCTTTGAGGATATAATCGGTAGCGCCGCTCTTTACGATTTCAACTGCCAGTTCCTCGCCGATGAATCCCGAAATAATAATAAACGGCACATCGGGCGTTTTCTGTTTCGCCAGCTTTAACGCCGAGAGCCCGTCGAACGAAGGAAGATTGAAATCCGCCAGGATCAAATCCGGCGCGAACTCATCCAGCGCCTTAACAAAGGCTTTCTTGGTCCCCACGCGTTCGGCGGTATGCTTCAATCCCGTCTTGCCAAGCTCGCGAATCATCAGCTCGGCATCGTTGGGGTTGTCTTCAAGAATTAAGAAATGGAGTTCGGTGTCCTTCATGGTTTCGGAGAATATTGAGCGCCGGAGTCTTCCAATTCACCGCGAAGATGCAGTGAAGAGGAACTCCTCTATATAATATTAACGAATCTGCCTCAAGTATTCAGGTGCGCTGGCGCACACAAAACGGTTGCCGCAGCATTGACAGCGGGTTACGGTGGGAATAATGTAATGCACGGGAGATCCCGCGCAGGAGGAATTGCGCTATTTTACCTGATCGACTTTGGTGTAAATAAAGAGTTTTTGACCGTTCTTATCGTACAGTTTTCCGGTGAGAGTTACTTTCTGAGCCGCATATTGCATAAGCTCGGCGTTCGCCGATTGCATTCCTTTCAACGGGACCACGGGATAGACATTGTTTGTCTTGTCTTCAAGGATCGCCACGGGAAGCCCGCCTTTCATGCAATCGATTGCGCACTGCTTATGATCTTCGCCGCTCCCGCCCATCATGCCGGTCATCGCGCATTTCAGATCAACGACCTCGCCTGTGATCGTGATTTCTTTCTTGCCGTTCTTGGCTGATTGTTTAACGGTATCATCTTGCGCGTAGCTAACGCAAGCTGCGACAACTATGAAGATGGCGATATAAAGCGATGTTCTCACAAAACTTCTCCTGTATGATATTATATTAATATACAACAATTAACTGTTTTCTCGCAAGGGTTTCGGTCCAAGATGCGGAGTAAAGTAATTTTGGGAGCGAAACAGGCGGTAGATCTCCCATCCCGCAATCGCCAGCACGGGGATATACTCGAGCAGGAGCAACTCCGTGGATTGGTACCAAATCCGGTGCGCCTTCCAATCGATGATGACAAAGTTTGCGATATGAATCATCGAGACATAGATGATGCCGCTCCACCGGAAACACAACGGCAGCAGTAACGCGATCCATGTCACGTACCATGGATGCACCGTTGCGGATAAAATAAAAAAGCCGAAGACGATCCAATAGATTTTTTCCAGCAGCTGGCAATCGAGCCAAAGAACTGCCGCCAGCCATACCGCGAACAGCCCTAGGACGATCAGGTGTGAGATCTCGTTGCTCAATCCGAATCCCAGTATCGCATTGAAGAAGACGCCGTTGAAATACCACTCCCGTGAATAAACCGTCAGCGAATAGAACGGCGCGCCGTGATTCAGTACGAAGGGGAGATAGCATATTGTTGCGATGACGACGGGAATCGAGAAGAGTAAGAATTTCGAATGTTTTGTCCGTTCGAGGATCAGCATCGGCAGGAACAGCACCGGCAAGAATTTGACCATGATGCCGACTCCGAGCGCAACAAACGAAGATATCTCTTTCCTCCGCAGCCAGAAAAACAAAAACAGCGCGACAAACGGAAACGCAAAGCCATCGACGTGCGCATCGACCATGAACTGGAGAATGGGCAGCGGACAAAGAGCGTACAATGCAACGAGGGCCGGAGGCTTGCGCAGTTCAATCAGGATCAAGCAGAGGAGGAACATCGTCGCACACTCGGCGAGAAATGAAAAGATCTTGATCCCGTACGGCGTCTCTCCAAAAATTGTGTATGACGCTGCGAAGATACATTCGGCGATCGGCGGATAGATGGCGGTCATCGTCGTGATGTCTTTCTCGGGAAGTTTCGGCGAGCGCAAATGGCGCAATACCGTATCCGCAGGCGCGTACCGGTATGGATTGTAACCTTCGGCGAGAACTTTTCCTTCCCAGATATACATATAGACGTCGCCTGATGCAATCGGCTGGACCGGCATGAGCGATAACCGGTAGATGATTCCGATAGCAATGATCACAAGCGATGCACGGGGGGCCAGGTCACCCCCTTTTTTCCAGAGCACCACGCACGTAGCAATGTAGAACAACGATGCGACGAGCGATACGGGAATTAACAGCAGGATAGGCGATTCAATGTGGGAGTAGAGGGCGAGATATGCCAGCTCCGTAAGCAATGCCAGCAGGATAACCCAGAACAAGGGTTTATAGAATGTACTTTTCACGATTGGATCGATAAAAGGTAGGGAAAGCTGAAGGGAATTGCAAAAAGATATACGTATCGTTTCCAGTTGTCCTCATATCCTGTTTTTTGCTATCTTGTTACGATATGAGCCGAAATTGGCCGATATGACTTCATTGAATTCGTAGATGGCGCCGGAAATTGATAAGTCCGCCAGGTGGTTTTCGCGCTACCCGTCGGTTGTACGGATCGATGAACAGCAATCCGTCACCCTGACCGATCGCCAGAAAATTGCCTACCGCTGGGCTCCGAAAACCGGCGCAATTGCCGATATTGGATCGTCGTCAGGACCGCTTGGAAGAGCCCTCTGTAAGAATGGTCGCTCAGTCGTCGCCGTCGATCTCGATCTGTTCTCCCTCAGTCAAGTAAAGAAAGGCCCGGTCGAATATGCAGGTGCGTCCGCATCGAGGCTGCCATTTCGCGACGCATCGTTCGATACAGTTCTTCTCCTCGATGTTCTTGAACACGTCGATGACGAACGGGGAACACTTGCAGAAGCGCACCGCATCTTGCGCGATGGTGGAACGATGATACTTTCTGTGCCGAATAAAGGATTCTTTGCGTTTCTCGATCCCCAAAACCTGGCATCGAGATTCAAAGCCAAGGGCGAGCCGTACCACCGGCATTATTCGGAAGGCGATCTCCTTGCACTATTCGGTTCGAACTTTCGCGTCGTTCGCAAACATACGGGCGGATTATTCTTGTATCCCGTGACATTTTATTTGGCGCATTTCTTTAAGAAGTATTTTCATCTCGATTGGCGCAGGTTCTTTGCATTGATCGGCGATTTCGATAACGATATTTCCTGGGGCAGATTCAGTTACAATATTATCGTACTTCTTGAGAAGTGCTAGCGTGATGAAGAACCAGACGATCGCTATCGATGTCAGCTATGTTCAGCGCAACCGCGCGGGATATGGCAGATTTACGCTCGC
>DATGFY010000323.1:0-5002 GCA_035308785.1 Bacteroidota bacterium
CACAACAATCACCGATTCGATGCACGGGCATTTCTTGAGCGACTCATCGACGATATTCTTGAGCTCGACGATCTTGCCGTTCATCCACCCGCCGTCGGCAGTAATCAGCATTCGCGACTGCGAATCTTCAATCCTGCCTTGCAGCGCATCCACGCTGAATCCGCCATACACAACGGAATGAATAGCCCCGATCTTTGCGCATGCAAGCATGGCAATGATCGTTTCGGGGATGCGCGGCATATAGACCGTAATGCGGTCCCCCTTTTTTGCTCCCATCGATTTGAGGACGTTTGCGAATTGGCAGACTTCACGGTTCAGCGCGTAATACGAATAGGTTCGCACGTCGCCGGGTTCACCGACCCACACAAGTGCGAGTTTGTTCTTATGAGCAGTCTTCTGATGCCGGTCGAGCGCATTGAGGACAATGTTCGTCTGTCCGCCAACGAACCATTTGTAGAACGGTTTCTTGGAGTCGTCGAGGACCTTTGTCCATTTTTTGTACCATTCCAATTCCTCGGCTTCTTTCGCCCAGAAACCCTCAAGATCCGTAGCTGCGAATTTAGCGGTTTCGTCCCAATTCTTTAGGCGCGCCTGAGCGATGACCTCTTTTGAGGGTTTATAAATTTCTGAATCGGTTTGTTGGACGGTGGACATTGAAAAGTTCTCCTTTGAATTATCTTACTGTGCGATGCCGTAGTCTGACGGATAGAACTCCTCCGCGGAGGCAGTATCCGCCATCGGCGCTTTGAAATCAGGATCGGGTATATGCTGACTCACAGGCGTCAAATGGCGGAGATAAGCCAGCACGGCATGGCGATCTTCTTCCGTCATCGCTGAGAGGGCATACCACGGCATGACGCGATGCAGAGCTTCGCGACCTTCCGGAAGCAAGCCGGTTCTAAAGACACGAAGAACCTGATCGTCAGTTCTTCGGCCAAGACCAACCTTGGTATCCGGCGTAAGGTTTCTTGAGACAAACGCTCCATCAACCTTGCCGGAGAGCTTTAACCCGCCCGCGAGGTATTTCTCGTACGTAGGACCTTTGCTTCCAATTGGCGTATGGCAGGCCGAGCAACCCACCGTGCTTACGATATACTTTCCGTGCTCTGCGAGGGCGCGCTCAGCGGGGTCGGTGATGTTTGCGAGGGAGGGAGGAGCATCCGCTTCAGGCTTGCTGAACGCCTCCGGGGGAGCTATGTAAAATGGGGGTATGAAATACAAAAAGCAGACAAACCCCACAACGACGAGAGCCACAACAATCCTGAGAATCCATTTCAATGCCTTTTTCATTTCTGCACTCCTTTCGATGCATCGCTGATCGACTTGCCCGCGCTCGGGTTGCTGATTCCATAATTCCCGGAATAGAATTTCCCGGGGAAAACTTTGCCTAAGATGAGCATTTGAAATTTTCCCCACATATAGGAAACAATATTCAAATGCTCCGGCGGAGGAATCTTGTTGTACACGGGAGGCAGAGTACGGAGATACGCGACGATGGCGTTGAGATCTTCATCCGAAAGCATGGCGTAAGAAGGCCAGGGCATTGGGAAGGGGAGCATGCGCCCATTGGCTTTGGTAACACCGGTAGTTATTGCCCGTTTGATTTCGGCGTCGGTGAAATTTCCCAGTCCCGTTTCCTTATCGGAAGTAAGATTTTGGGTGTAGAAAACGCCAAAGGGATAGAGATCTATCTTGACTCCCCCTGCGAAGGCCATACCATCTTTCATGGTACAATCGGCGTTGAACGTGCTGTGGCAGCTCGCACAGAGGTGTGTGTCCACCAAATATTTGCCGCGTTTGATGGGATTCGAACGAGCATCCGAATCTTGCGAAGCGTAGAATTTCTTAAGATTATCGGCATTCATCTTCCATGCCGGTGTGCGCCCAAGTGAGGTGACATAAAACGCGGCATCCCACATCTCGGCGTCTGTGGCGCTCGAGATATACGAGGGCATCGGCGTTCCATCGATACCGGTGCGAAAGCGCAAGTAGATATCGGCCGGACTCGAACCGCCGCGAAATGTCCAGGGTTCGGTGAGCTTGGGTGGAGTTTCCGGATTTCCCCAATCATCGAAAAGTTCGGAGGCCGTTGCACCAACACCGGTTCCGCCTACACCGTGGCACGATTGGCATTGCAATCGCTGGAACACTTCGGCTCCGGTTGCAAGCCGCGACGGAGTCATAGTCGGCTCAGAACCGACGATGAACGGCCGGGGTTTTTCGTTTGCAAAGCGCGCTGAAAATGTTTTTACATAGCCGATGACCAGCTTTATTGAATCGGAGCTGATGAAAGTCTTCCAATCAGGCATCGCGGTAGAGTGCAATCCCTCGGAAATGGTCTTGAGAAGGTCGTCATCGGTGGGGATGCTGCCTGACTCAGTCGAGCGGAACTTAAATTTGCCTGCAGTGAAATCTCTAGGACGAGGACTGAGATACGCGGCAGCGATGCCATCACCTTTTCCTGCCAGCCCATGACAATAGGCGCAATGGCTTTCGTAAATCTGTTTTCCGGCGGAACTCGATGCCGCGCCCGATCCGGAATCCGGAGGGGCACTCAATGCCTGTTGACATAATAGAAATGTTGCACCAATAAATGCGGCGACAACGATAGTTGGAAGAACGAATCGGTACGATTTTGACCTCATGCATTTCTCCTGATTATAGTTTAACCGTTCTTGCCGCCGAGTTAGCGGCTTCTTTCAGAGTAGGTGATATTATAGGGATTTTAGAGGAAAAACCCAAGCGAAACTAAAGGCGTAAAAGGTAAGATCCAGCGAAGGGCCGAATTGATGATGAAGGAGACTGAAACAGGGAATTATGCGACCGTTGCCGGGGTTAGCACGACTGCAATCTGCCGGAACCGAGCGGTTCCGGCCGGAAATGCGGGAGTTATTTCAAATCAAGATCAATATTGCGGAAGGTGACTCCCTAACCATTTCTTGACGTCTTCCACGCACTGACTGTAGAATGGCTTTGTAACTGTGAGGATATAGACGTTTGTACTAGGTTTTAGGTACTTGGTGATCTTATTATACACTGTGCGCGTAGCTTCGGGAGTTTCGATTGCGAACGCCCCTTCCGCCAGTCGAACATGAGGATAGCTTTTCAATAAATCGAGTACGCCAGTATAATCCTGCCCGGGTCGATTGTAGTCGTACGTGATGAGATAAACGGACATGAGAGATCCTTTCAAGTAAATGCGTTGCAACGAGGGCAGTTCTGGGGAAACTCTTCGGTAATGCAGTAAAGAACGCAATGCGTTCCGCTCTTCTCCCCCAATGTAGGCATGGCAAGCCACGTGCGCTGTGACGCAGGTCAACCCGTAATTCTAAATTGTGGATTTTTATCAATCTGTTTCGTAAGTGACCGCGTTCACTCATTGAAAGGGGTATTCTTGCTTCTCGTAGAATATTTTCGAACATTGATTATCCAAAATGATAATGCTGACATGATTTCCCTCAACCACTTAACAAAAAAATTCGGCTCGTTTACGGCTGTCGATAATCTCTCTATCGAGATACATAGAGGCGAATTATATGGCTTCCTCGGGCCCAACGGCGCAGGCAAAACAACGACGATAAAAATGATGACGGGGCTATTTACACCCACCACCGGATCGATTACGTTGGCAGGATTCGATACGGCCCGACAACCGATGGAATCGAAGTTGATTACCGGCTACATTCCTGATCAGCCGTTTATCTACGAGAGACTGACCGGCAAGGAATTTCTCCACTTCAGCGCTGGCCTTCATAAGATGAAGCATGCAGAGGCGGCAAAACGCGTTGCAGAAGTTGTCGAGAGATTAGAAATCGGATCGTGGATGGACCGCAGGGTGGAGGATTATTCCCAGGGAATGAAACAGCGAACTGCAATTGCCGCGGCCTTGTTGCACCGCCCGGCAGTCCTCGTCGTCGATGAGCCGATGGTTGGCCTCGATCCACGGAGCGCGCATCTTGTGAAACAGCTCTTTCGGGAAACCGCCGACAACGGAACTTCCGTATTCATGTCCACCCACAGTTTGGCAGTTGCCGAAGAAGTCTGTGATCGAATCGGTATCATTAAGGATGGGAGATTGGTGTTCGAAGATACGATTGTCCAGTTGCAAACGTTCAAGCATAAATACGATGGCAAGTTTGAATCGGTGTTCCTAGAATTGACAAAATGATCTGCCGGAGATAGGTCAGTGGCAATCCTTATCCATATCTTATCATACAAGCTGCGCAGCTTTTTGAAAATGCAGTTCGATTTGACTCCGGGCCGGATTGCGAAGAACGTTGCCTCGGCTTCCGTATTCGGCGGCTTTGCGGTGGGCGCGTTTTATTTTTCGCGCGAGATCACCGGATATGTCATCGGGCAGGCACACCTGGGAATCTTTCTGCTTCACCGGTTTCTCTCGATGACCCTCTACGTATTTTTCCTTTCGATTAACATCGGCAATATCATTGTATCGTATGCTTCGTTGTACCGCTCGAAAGAGACGACTTACTTTCTCACCAAGCCGGTTCCATATACCACGCTCTTTGGCATAAAATTTCTCGACACGTTTTTCTACAGTTCGACAACGTTATTTCTCATCGCCATTGCTACGCTTGCCGGTTATGGATCGTATTTCAATTTGCCGTGGACGTTCTACGGATGGGCGCTGTTCTATTTGTTTATTCCGTTCATGTTGCTGTCCGCATCGGTTGGTGTTATCGCGCTGATGGTGTTGATGAAGATCGCCAAGAAGATCGGCATTCGGTTCCTCGTTGTGATCATAACGGGCGGTTATATCTCGACGATTTGGCTCTATTTCAAACTCACCAACCCGATGAAACTTGTCGGCAGCGTGATGAAATATTATCCGTTTCTTGACCGCAATTTTGAATTTCTCGACCCGCCGGTCTCCAAGTGGTTCCCCAGTCATTGGGTTGCGGAGGCGCTCTACTGGAATCTGCGCGGCTACTCGTGGCTGGCGTGGTCGTACACATTCGAGTTGTTATGGGTTTCGCTCGTAATG
>DATGFY010000324.1:0-6845 GCA_035308785.1 Bacteroidota bacterium
TAAGAGAGGGGGCCGGGGGGTGAGTTACGGTCGGTACGCACAACCTATCCATATCGGACGTGAGCCAAGCGGGCTTCGCCGCGCTCGCCCGCCTCTGGAGGGAAAGATCGCTTTACATTTCTTCAACAGCCTTCGCCGCAAATACGCAGAAGATTGCATATAGCGGAAAGTGAAACCGGTCCGATCCGAAAAAGGCAAGATAAAAAAGCGTCGTCAAAACCCAAACGGCGGCGAAGAAATATTCGTTCTGCGACAACGACCTGCGTTTCCTCCATACATAGGCAATCGCCAGAGCAAGGATACAATAATATCCAAGATCGGTGAACACAAACACCGGTATTGCCATCGCCCACAACGTGACATCAGGGATGTTGCTCATGCTGAACAAAGTGCCTTCATCGTCACGGGCATACAGATAGAATAGTTTTCGTCCTTCATTCACGAACGCATCGAACGGGTGCCACGCGATCCATGACAATCCTTCGCGATAACCGCGCGTGCTTGCTCCTGCTTCGCTGACTCCCTCGGGAATATCCGGCATGCCCATGTAATGTCCGCGCGAATTGGGATTGTTCCCAATCTGAAAATCGATTCCCCCGTTGGTGGAAATCGGCACAATTGCATGGAAGACTTTGTAATTCCGGATGGCATTCGGCGCTAGGACGAGAATAAAACACACCATCGCTGCCGCGAATGGCATTGCGAAATTACGCAACGACCGCTTCTCTCTCCACAATGCGACGACCATCGCGGGAGCCAGGATGATTGCTACGGGACGGATAAGGCAGGCAATCCCGAGAAGTACACCCCACGATGCAAACGCAGCGGTTTCGTTCTGCCCCCCGCTCAACAGTTTCAGCGAAAGAAATATGGCAGCGACAAACACAAACGAAAAGGTGATTTCCGAGAACAGCGTATCGGCGTACGCGATCTGCGAAAGGGAGGCGGTCATGATGATTGCCGCAACCGCGGCGACGCGCCGGTTGAAATATTTTTTGGTTCCCCAGTATACAATCGCGATTGTGGCGATGCCGAGAGCGACGTTCATGTACTTTGCGGCCTCCGGGTCTGCGCCCAATATCCGGTACACCATCGCGAGAAAGGCGGGGTACCCGGCAGGGTAATACGCCGTCGGCCGTCCGTCATTCCCGATATATCCGAAGCCCTCCGCCATTTGGACTGCCCGCTGATGATACCAGAGTTGATCAGACCATGGAGAATTTGAGAACGCGGTTAGATACATCGATCGGACAAAAACCCCAACGCCGAGGAGCGTTGTGAGAAAACTCTTGGAGTCGCGCGCAACGACTCTTTGTAACGCTGCGGTGATTTTCTCAAGAAAGAACGCAATCGCCGCGAAGATCAGCGCGGTAATCAGCAATCCGCTAACGGCAGAATCTGCTAAATGCTCGAACAGCGTTTTCCATTCGGGAGTGACAAGGTGAACATGGTTGGCAATGAAACCGGAACTGGAGAGAAAGGGAAAAACACACGCTGCCGTCACGCAAAGCGCCGAACACAGCCATGCGCCGATTCGAACCCGGGAAACAGCGAGGGACGATATTTCGGATTTTCGAATTGGAATTTTATTGGTTATTGGTACTTGGTAATTGGTGCTTCAGTAGATTACCACGTCCTGCGTATCGGATGGGCTTCGGTATTAAATGTCAGGTGCTCGAAATCGAAGGCGTTATCTTGCGAGACTAGGAGGTAAAGATACTTCAGCGTTTCGGCGAGGAAAAAGCTGTCCTGGCGGTCGGATTGTTCGCGCGTGACGACATTCTTCAGGCGCGCATACCCGCCGTCAACGCGGCAGTAGCGCACCAGGTTGCGGTAGAATGTTTCCCCCATCTGCGTATATTCTTTTTCGTGCGTGAAATGCTTCAGGTAAAAGGCCGATTCGATGATCTCCGGACGCAGGACATAGACCGAATCGGTCACGGTCATCGTCTGATAGTTGATCTCTTCGGGTTCGATGCCGTAGAGATTCCACATTGTAAAGCACGACGCTTCGAGCTTTTGCGCGCGATCCATATCGCCCGAAAGCGCCAGCACCGCAGGGAAAAATGCCTCCAACGAACCGAACTCCGTCCCTGTGCGCACGCCGGAATTCATGCCGACCTCCCCGTACCATAATCTCCCTCCGCGGTCATCGGCAACGTACGTGTTCACCGCCGCGATCGTGCTATCCCACATCGCTTTGCAATCGGGATCGCCGAAGAGGCGCCACGATTTCAACAAATATTCGTAATACGAATCGATCCCGCCGCCGATATAGCTTGTCGTATCGGTCCATTCGCCCGTTACAACATTGATGGTTGAACCCACCAGCCCGATCTTCGAGCGGCGGTTGAACAACTGCACCATTGCGTTCTTCGGCTTGTCGTAATACTCTTGCTTCCCCGTCAACTTGGAAAGCGTGCCGAACTCGATCAGCGCCGTGCCAATCTCCGCGGGGTTATTCAGCGAATCGCGCAGCTTGCCGGTCTGGAGATTCACGAAACGGTATGGCATTCCGGTCGGCGTGTTATACACGGGCAGCAGCCGTTTGCCGAGATCGTCGGCAAGCGCGAGGAAGCGTTTATCTCCATCGAACTGGTAGGCGGAGAGCAAACCGCCAAGCAAGCGGATCGTAATTTCGAAACTCTGGACCTCCATGTCGCGGTCGAACGACAAGCTGTCGAGGATCAGTTCCTTCGCCTCTTTCGATTCATCCTTCAACCCCATCAATACCATTGTATCGAATGCATCGACGGGCGTCATCAGCAACGAATGTTTGTGCCAATCGCGGTAGCTTTTGGTGAGCGGCTTTACATCGTCGTGGCCCCAGGCATATTTCTTGTACGCGTTCCAGCAATGGAGAAACTCTTGTTTCACCATTTCGGGGGTGACGGGAGTTTGCTGCTGGGCACGTAAAGAGCCGGAGACGAGAATTAAGGCGATGAGGAAGGTGTATTTCATTTGGTTTTTCACGTCGGTATCGATAATTTGCGATTACGCAATATACTCAGATTGGAAATTATAGCCAATTACGCATAGGATCACCGTCCAAGAAAAAGAACGTGCCTGCCCGTACCGAACGGTACGTTCGGGCGGGGATTCCCGCACTGCGCTTCGCACAGTAACTCACCCCATCCCCTCTCTTACGAAGAGAGGGGCGCTTTTATGTCATGCGGGAATGACACCGTATTTTCTATATTGAGACATCACTTCCTTAAATGCCATGGAACCCATCGCAAATATCGGAACTGAGCCGCTCTACTGGTTTCAGCCGAAACTGATCAAACGCCAGTGCGAACTCCGCGCGGAAGACGGACGGCTGTTCGGGACATACTCGATGAGCAAGACGATCTATTCGCCGGGTGTGGGAGAAACAAGCGAGGGCACGTGGACGTTTAAGCGGCGGGGATTTTTCAAGCCGACAATCGATATTATTGCCGGGGATACACAGACGGCTGCGGCGGTCTATACGCCGAAAGCGCTCTCCCCCGGTTTGGTGCGTTTTTCGGACGGGCGGGAGTTCGCGTGGAAGCCGCTCAGCTTCTGGCGCGGGGAGTGGCAGTTCGCCGACGCGTCCGATCAGCCCGCAATTATTTTCCGCCGCGACAAGCGCAAGAGAAAATGGCGCGACATTTTGAAACCCTCCGCCGTGATCGAGCGCGGCACGGTGATAACCAGTCCGGCGGAATTTTCCATCCTCCTCCTTTTCGGATGGCACCTCCTTATCCTCATGCGTTCGCAGCAAGGCGCACATGCGGCGGTGACGTAGATTTAAAACATGGAATCCGCCGAAGGCGGAGGAACATGTAATAGCACCATGATTTATCATGGTGTAAGTGGTAAGATGAAGAAGGTTTGAAAGCCGTTTTAACGGCTTAATTCAGTTTCAACGTTCGAAAAGCGCAAAGCTGGTAAGTGGCTAAAGCCACTCGTCGTCTAATTTGTATCCTCTTCTCCCCCAAGCTGAAGCTTGGGGCTAATCTTGCCTATTATCTCAGAATGAGGTTTTCCATTTTCCCTCCGCCTTCGGTGGATTCCATATTCCATCAATCTTTTAAAAGCTGCCCCAAATGATGCTCCATGTGCCGAAGATAATCATCGATCAGCCAACCGAGCGTAACTATCTGGCTATCGTGCGTTTCGGACGTGCGCTCTAAGAGCGGTTCGGGGATGGCTTTGACGATCTCGATCAAGTGCCGGTTGTAGATTTCCCAGAAGGCAATCACGTGCGCGCCCGGCATTACGGCGTAATAGCTGTGTTTGTTCCATTCATTCTGTTCGTAGAAGATCGCGGGGGTGTCTTCGAACTGGATGCGGACGAATCGCTGGTGGTTGTTTGTCGCGCTGTCGATCAGGTGGCCGAGCGTTTCTTTCTTGCTCCACGTATCGGGCGCGGGCTTGCGCGAGAACTCTTCTTCGGAGTAGGCGCGGAGTTTTGCGGGGACGGTGTCGCAATGGTGGCGGAGTTTTTGTAAGGTGGTTTCTCGCATAAATTTTATCTTTATGATGTCATCCTGAACGATCCGCCGCGGCGGAGAAGGCTCTCCCACGGTTATCTTACCCTCTGAGCGCGGAGATTCTCCCGCCATTAAGATCGGCAGGCAAGTCGCTTCGCTCAGAATGACAACGGTGTGGAGAGGTTGCGGAAGTAACATCCGATAGCGGTTAGCGCATCACGCGTGCCGCATAGTAACTACGTTCTTATTCCCCACGCGGCGGTAGCTAAGCTCATCCATGAATTGCTGGACGAGGTAGATGCCATAGCCGCCGATGCTGGCTTCTTCCAGCGACCGCGGCGGGGTGAATGAACTCGTTGCCGATGGATCGAACGGTTTCCCGTCGTCTTCGATTTCGAGCGTGGACGATCCTTCCCGAGTGGTTAACCGTACCACAATGCGGTGCGGCACATCGTCGTTGAACGCATAACTAATGGTGTTGGTGACGAGCTCGCTCGAGCAAAAATCCAAGTCGTCGATGGTAGGTTTTGGCAGGCCGAACGCATGTCCGGTTGCGCGGAGCCATTCGGCAAGGCGCCGAAGCTCATCGAACGAGTTTTCAATGGTGAGGGTAGCTTCCTGGGAATTCACGGAATGCGCCGACGAGAGAGCGAACGAAGAATGGAAGGTGGAAACGGGAGACGCGCGGGGGCTTAGCCCGCCGTAAGTTGAACCGCGGCGAGGGCGGCATCAACATCGGCAACGATGGGAATAAATTGATCCATCTTGCTTGTCTCGAACACCTTGGCTACTTCCGGCTGCAAACTGAACAGCACCATCTTTCCCCTTCTACGGCCGACAGCACGGGTGATGGCGACAAACGTTCCCAGCCCAAGCGAACCGATGTACTCCACGCCCGCCATATCGATGACGATGGAAAGCCGGTCGGTCGTTGCCGCAGCCGCCGTAAGCCGCGTCCCGATGACGCCGGTTCCATCGATATCCATGCGTCCCGAAAGGGCGATTTTGCGCACCCCGGTGTTCAGATCCTCGATTGTGATGTTCATTTCGCGCGCTCTTTCTGATTTTCCTTGAGGTCAGTTATGCCCGTCAAAGGGTTAATATACCATAGTCCTAAATCGAAATCAAGCAGTGAGAGCAGTTCATTCATCCAGTTCCGCCGTCAGTTCGATCTCGCCGTCTTCCCGAACCGTGATACGCAAAAGGTTGGGCCGGCAGCAGACGCGGCAATCCTCGGTATATTCCTGCCTATCACCGGCGGACCGATCAACGAATGTTTCGTTCTCCTCGCCGCACATTGCGCAATTGTAGGTAACTTCCATTCATCTCCCGTTGACTCACCGCCACTTCGGTTCGACAAAATAGAGATACGTTCCATCGGGATCGCGCAGATGAAGATAACTGCCGGATTTTCCTTCTTCGGCTTTGTAGGAGAGATGAACGCCGTCGAGATGCATTTTCGCCTCGGCGATCTTCTCGACCATGAAACCAATGGAGACTTGCGAACTGGGAGGAATGGATTCGCTTGAAGGATGAAGTCCCAGCACAATATCCGCCGCCTCCATCATTGCGTAATTATTTTCCCAGCGTTGACGGAGTTTCAATCCGATCGATTCGTAAAATCGAATCGAATCGTCCATGTTCTTCACCATGACGGTGACGTTTGAGCTTTTTATCGTAAGCATCGGAATTCCTTTCCTCGATTCAGAAAATGTACATAAACGCGGGGCGAGAGGCAAACGTGGTGCTGGGCCGCCAGTGCGTTCCGCTTGGTAACTCACCCCATCCCCTCTCTTACGAAGAGAGGGGCGTTATTGTAGCGAGCAGGATGTCATTCCCCGCTCTTAGCAAGAGAGGGGAAAGTCCGCCGTAGGCGGACAGGGGTGAGTTACGGTCGGTATGCTCGCTCGCAGCGGCGAAAACCCAACCTGATCCGCCGCGAGCGGATCCCGCCAGAAACATTCCTCCTACGGCGGACAAGGCGGGAACGACACATCAATTAAGGAGGAGGTCATCGAAAGCATTTGCCCCTCTCCGATTTTCTCCGTAGATTTTCTGACATCATGAACCTCATCCTCATCAACCCCGTCCTTCGCGCGTACGATGCCGCGCATAATCTAGCAGAAATCGAACAGCTGATCACCCTCGTCCAAAAGAAGATCGCGTCCGACGATGTCATCCTTCTGCCCGAACATTTTACGCCCGATGACAACATTGAACGGTATATGGAATTTGTCACGCGCCTAGCACGGTCCGCAAACTGCACCGTCGTGGGCGGATCACATCACCGCACAGCGAACGGCAGATCGATTAACGCGGGCTGCGTCATTGATCGATCGGGAACAGTGTTAGGAATGTATTCAAAACTGCGGCCGTACTTTAACGAAC